>JBLNAO010000137.1:0-17205 GCA_050259395.1 Chloroflexota bacterium | reverse complement strand
CTGAATTTTAGCCACTGTTATGAATTTTGTTGACGAACTGAAATGGAGGGGCATGATACACGACATCATGCCGGGCACGGAAGAATTGCTGAGCAAAGAAAAGATCAGCGGGTATATTGGTTTCGATCCGACTGCAGACTCGCTTCATATAGGTCATATGGTGCAGGTGATGCTGCTTGTGCATTTCCAGAGGGCAGGTCATACACCTGTCGCGCTTATAGGAGGCGCCACCGGAATGATCGGTGATCCGTCGGGGAAATCAGAAGAACGCAACCTTCTCGATGAGGTGACAATACGCAAAAATCAGGATGCAATAAAAAAACAACTCTCGAGATTTCTCGATTTTCAGTCTGAGAAGTCCAACCGTGCGCTGATGGTCAACAATTACGACTGGATGAAGGAGTACTCTTTCCTTGGATTTATAAGGGATATCGGGAAGCACATCACGGTTAACTACATGATGTCGAAGGATTCTGTTAAAAAGAGGATCGGATCCGAGGCCAAGGAAGGCATGTCATTTACGGAATTCTCGTACCAGCTGGTGCAGGGAACTGATTTCCTCCACCTTTTCCTGAATAACAACTGCAGGCTCCAGATGGGAGGGTCGGATCAATGGGGAAATATTGTTACCGGTACAGAGCTCATCAGGAGAAAAGCAGGAGGAGAGGCATTCGCGCTTACCTGCCCCCTTATCACAAAATCAGACGGTTCGAAATTCGGCAAAACGGAATCGGGAAATGTATGGCTCGATCCTGAAAAGACAAGCCCCTACCAGTTCTACCAGTTCTGGCTGAATGTTTCAGACGAAGATGCAGCCAGGTATATCAGGATCTTCACCATTCTGGGGAAGGAAGAGATTGAATCCATACTGAATGAGCACACAAAGGCTCCGCATGAAAGGATCCTCCAGAAAAGACTGGCAGAGGAAGTGACGGTTATGGTTCATTCACGCGAAGAATACGAAGGCGCCGTTGAGGCATCACAGATACTTTTTGGAAGGGGCACGACGGAATCTCTCAGGAAGATGAACGAAAGCACCTTCCTTGCAGTTTTCGAAGGTGTTCCCGTGTTTGATGTACGAAGAGAGGTATTGTCTCCAGGAGTACCGGTAGCCGATCTCTGTGCCGAACATTCAAAGATCTTTCCTTCAAAAGGTGAGCTGAGGCGACTTGTCCAGGGCGGCGGGCTCAGCATCAACAAGGAGAAGATCGATAATGCAGATATGCTTATTTCGAACGATCAACTGCTGAATGGAAAATACCTGCTTGTGCAGAAAGGGAAGAAGAACTATTTTTTGATAAGGGTAGTTTAGGTACACAGAGGCATAAAGCACTTCACGCTCTACGCTCTACGCTCTACGCTCTACGCTTTCTTCAAGTCCGCGGCAAGCACTGAAATATCATCGAAGGTCGAAGGATTCCCGGGAATTCCGAGATCTTTGATCATGTCGATAATATTGGATTCAACAGACCTTTTGTTGATAATATGATTAATTATCTCACGGGTGCCGATATCCGTTCCGTCGCTTCCCTTAAGTTCGGAGAGTCCATCCGTATAGCACACAAGTTTTGTGTAATCCCTGATTTTTATTTCCGATTTTTCAACCCTCGGGATCTCATCGAGCATGCCCAGCCCCACGCATGAGGCATTAATATGAACGATGTTGCCTGTAACAGTATTGAACAGCACAGGCGGATTATGTGCGGCATTTATATACTCCAGCACGCCGGTTTCGTGATCGTACCTTGTCACAAAAAAGGTGATGAACTTTTCTCCGGCAGCATTCTGCAGAACTATCGAGTTCAGCTTATGCATAAGCGACACAAGGTCGATATCAGCCGTGATAAGGGCCCTAAAGCTTGCCTGGAAATTCGACATCAGGATTGCAGCTGAAATTCCCTTTCCTGAAACATCGGCAATGCAAAAGCTTGTTCGTGTGGGTGATAATCTTACGCAATCGTAATAATCTCCGCCAACTTCATAATGAGGAAAATAGAAGCCATTGATTGTAATTTCAGGGCTGTCGGGCATTATGTCGTTGTTGGGTATGAGCATTTTCTGCATCCTGGCCGCAAGCTCGAGCTCCTTGCGCATGGCAGCCTGCCTGAGGCTTTCTTCCACCAGCCTCTTGTTCTCAATGGCTGATAGGATGATCCTCGAAATCGTCTGCATGAAATTAAGATGCTTCACAACAGGACTCAACCCCTTGTCTTCAACTTCGATATTCCCGATGAAGACGAAACCTATCGGTGTATTGTAACTGACTGCAGGAATAATGATGTCAACTCCATCCAGTCCCAGACCGGAAGGTGCCGGCTGAAATGTCCGCATGTTGTTCAGGTAATTCTGGACGTCGTCCCTGCGTGCAACAAGTTCGAGCTCTGAGGAGAAACCATTGTTCAGGATACGTTCCCATTTTGGCGATGATTTAAATATCATCACCTTCCCGATGCTGAGCTGGTTTATGAGTATATCCTCGAAGGTGGAGAGAAGGTCGCTTACGGGCTTGTTCTCATTTATGGCATCGGTGATTTCGAAAAGCCACTTGAGAGTCTGCTTTAAGCTCTCCACTTTGCCCTTCGGGTCCCTTTTTTCTGCCATCTTGATTTGTTAAGCCTTCACCCTTTCGACGTATGACTTGTCGTGGGTATCGATCCTTATCCTGTCGCCGACATTTATGAAGAGCGGAACCATTATTGTCGAGCCATTGGCAACCTTGGCCTGTTTGAGGGTGTTTGTTGCAGTATCACCCCTGAGGCCGGGTTCTGAATAGACAACTTCCAGCACTACGAACTGCGGAAGGTCCACTGTAAGGATTGTCTCGGTGTCGGCATGCACAACAATTTCAACGTTTATTCCTTCGATCAGGAACTCAGGACTTTCGATGAGCTCCTCGTTTACATGGACCTGGTCGTAGGTTTCCAGGTGCATGAAATAATATCCCATATCGTCCTTGTAGAGGTACTGGTGAGGACGTCTTTCGACCCTGGCCACATTGACCTTCACTCCCGATGAGAAGGTGTTGTCGATTACCCTTCCTGTCTTGAGGTTCCTGAGTTTTGTCCTTACGAAAGCCGGCCCTTTACCGGGCTTCACGTGCTGGAACTGAACGATTGAATAGAGATCGTTGTTGAATTCAATTACTAAACCATTTCTGAAATCTGCTGTGCTTGCCATAAACTCTTTTTAATTTTCTGAATCTTATTTTTTCTTTATTTCAAGGGGGTAGAGTAATCCTTCATACTCTGCCATTTCCACCTCGAAAGATCCCACAAAGATATCAAATCGTATCTTAACCGGTAAAAAATTTTTATCGGCAGAAAACCAGAAAGACACTCCCTCATCGGTGCTGAACAATCTGCCTTCTTCCGTCACAGGGTTGAACTTGTAGCAATGTATTTTGCCCTGCCTGGTTTTTACCTCATCGGTTCCCATGTACCGCAGGCGTATGGGATAAAGCTCATCGGTAAACCAGGTCATTATGGTGATCATCTCGCCTTTCTCCAGGGTTTTGAAGGGTAGTATCCTGCTGCGAAACCAGTAAAAGCATGAGAGAATATCGTGAATGCCCTGTTCAGTTATGTGTATTCCCGTGAGATCGCTTGTAAGGATTACGGAATCACTGCGGGTTTTGTGGTCAAAAAGCACCTCATTGTACTTCCTGTATCTGCCTTCCTTTATATTCCTGATGGATTTGACAGGAAGCTCAGTTGAAGGATCGACATAGCTCTCATAAATGTCGAGAACGCGGAATATCGCATCTGTAAATCCTGTCGTTCTTGCTTCAAGTTTCGAATGATATACTCTTTTGCCGAAAAGGGTATCATATTTTATTTCTATGGTGGCAACACCACCTGTGATTACACCATAGTGGATATTGTAATTCACCTTTTCTCCCGGACCATATACAGTGTTTTTCTGGCCAAAAGCCAGCCCGGTATACATAATTATCAAAGCCGTCAAATATAATATCCTTCTCATCCTATTATCTCCAGAGCATATCCCGTGCCATTACATTCCAAGAATATTCTTTTTAGATATTGTGGCAATGAAATCCTTGAGGTACAGCGGCTCAAAATAAGCAACATCTTCAAATTCCTTTTTCCTGAGCGCCTCGAATGCAGGTTTCGCCAGGTGTGCAGCAGACATTCTGAAACCTTCATCAAATACCACATTGTCTGATTTCACTACCTGTTTAAGCTTCGATGCGCCGTCGCCAAAAATAATCAACCTCTTCTTACCTGCAATGGCACTGAAGCTCTCTTCGTTGATTATTTCAGCTTTTATTTCACTTATTGTCTTCCCGTCAGAGTCGTAAATGGCATAATAGACCTCCATTCTCCTCGCATCCAGCACCGGGCAAAAAAGCAGGTCCCTGGCGGATCCGGTTTTTTCCTGCATGCCGATGAACATCGCCCTTGTTGTCTCGATGCCTATCAATGGCACAGATGCCCCGAATGAGATTCCTTTTGCAGCAGAGACACCTATTCTCAGCCCGGTGTATGAACCTGGTCCTTTGCTCACAGCAACTGCTTCAAGACCGGACGGCTTTATTCCCGCTTCGTCCAGGACCTCCATAGTAAAGACTGTCAGAAGGGATGCATGTGATTTTAAATCCCTGCTTTCCCTTGAAGCTACCACGCCATCCGCATTGCATAAAGCGACCGAGCAGAGAGTTGTGGCTGTTTCAAGGCATAATATCATAGTTGACTACTTTATCAATCAACAGAGTACAGGGCATCCTTGTTTACGATCTGTACCAGTGTGCTGTCCGACAGTTTCTTGCTTATGGCGCTGAATGGCGCGGAGATAACACGGTCGCCCGCATCGATGCCCGACAGTATTTCAATATACGTATTATCCTGAATGCCTGTTTTTACATCCTTTGCCAGAGCATACTTGCCATCTGTTATGAATACCAGTGTGCGGATATCGTCGTTGGTCCTGCTTGATTCAATCTTTGTTGTGTCGGTGCGCGTGGTCACCGATTGTATAGGCACCGTTATGATATCAGCCTTTGACTCGGTCTGGATGTCCACGGTTGCCGACATACCGGGCCTGAAAGGATTCTGACCCTGTGCTTCCATGTCCCTGTATGATTCGGGGAGCACAAGAATTTTCACGTCGAAGTTTGTGACCTGGTCTGCAGAAACGCCTGTTGTTTTTGCGGAGTTGGCAATCTCTGTCACAACACCTTTGAATTTCTTATCGAGGTAAGCGTCAACTTCGATCAGGGCGGTATCTCCGAGACTTACCCGCACTATGTCATTTTCATTGACTTCGACCTGTGCCTCCATTCTCGAGAGATCGGCCACCCTCAGCATTTCTGTTCCGGCCATCAGGTTGGTTCCTGCAACCCTTTCACCCAGTTCTACCAATAGCATCGATACGGTTCCTGTCATTGGTGCATAGATCGATGTTTTTGTAAGGTTCTCATTTGCTTCCTTGAGTGAAGCTTCGGCGCTTACAACAGAGAATTTGGCTGCCTCCACTTCAGATTTGGCAACAGTGTACGATGCCTGGGCCTGCTCGAACTCAGACTTGGAAACTGTCTGCTCGTCGAATAGCTGTTTGCTCCTGTTAAAGGCAAGCTCAGCCTGTAAAAACTGGGCTTCGCTCTGTGCAAGACGGGCTCGTGCCGAGCTTATGGTGGCAATAGACCTGTCCCTTTGGGAAATATATACGTCGGGCTTTATCCTTAGAAGAAGCTGTCCCTTCTCAACATGGTCGCCTTCCTTCACTGTAAGATCAACTATTTCACCCGAGACGTCGGGGGTCAGCTTGACCTCTTTCTCGGGCTGGATCTTGCCGTTTGCAGTTATGGTTTCAGTGATGGTTCTTTTTTCGGCATTTTCGACGGCCACCTTAACGGTAAGAGCCTTGCCGAACCATCCCTGTTTCTTACCGATCATGGCAAAGATTATCAGGATTACTACCGCCGGAACCAGATATTTCAATGTCTTATTGGTTTTCATGGAATGTAGATGGATTAGGTTATTTAGTCGGATTCAGATTGAGTGGTACACCCCTGTAAAAATCGAGTACCTTCGATTTGAAAATGAATTCATATTTTGCCTGCGACATGGTGGATTGTGAATTAAGAAGCTGTGTTTTTGCCGCGTTATAATCAACCGGCGTCACCATGCCGACATTGAATTTTTGCTCGGTGTACCTGAAAGATTCTTCCGTGGATGTCACTGCCTTCATGCTTGCAGCGTATTTCTTCATGGCAGCCGAAGCATCGGAGTATGCCTGCTGTATGTCTTTGTAAAGTTGTTTTTTTGTGCCTTCAAGTGCATACCGGCTGCTCTCGACGCCAAGCACTGAATTTGAAATGTTTTTGTTCACCTGCCAGCCGTTGAGTATTGGGATATTGAGTGAAAATCCCACCCCATAGTTAATGTTGTCATTCACCTGGTCGGCAAAAGAATATTTCCCGTAGATGGGTCCTGTAGAAGGATCGATCCCAAGAACTTTTTTCCTGATATCGGAATATCCGGTGCTGAATGAATTTGACAGAGAAAGTCTCGGGCTTCTTCCTCCCTTTGCAATTTTGAGGTCATATTCACTGGATGAAAGCTTGAATTCTGAACTTTTCACTTCCGGCCTGTTGCCAAGGGCCGTCTGGTATATTTCGTTGATGTTTCCGCTCACCACTGCGTTGGTGTCGAGCGGTATTTCAGGGACAACAACAGCAAATCCTTCAGGTGTGGGCAGCTCAAGCAACTGGGTCAGGTTGAGGATTGAAGTCTCCAGCTGGTTTCTGATGTTGATCAGCTGCAGCTCTTCCTGTGCGGCCTGCGCTTCAATCTGGAGCAGGTTTCCGCGTGCAACGCTTCCTGCGTCGACAAGCTTGCGCGACTTTTCGATCTGCTCGAGCGTTGTCTGAAGCTGCGATTCTGTTGCACCTGCAATTTCTTTGTTAAGCAGAATCTGCAGATAGTTGACTGCCACGGTGAGCGCGATATTATCCCTGATTTTGTTGAGGTCCTGTTCGCTTGCAAGAAGGTCGTACCGGCTTTTCTTCATCCCATTGAGATTCTGCAAGCCATTGAAAAGGATGAGACTGCTTCCGATATAAAAATTGTCAGAGACTATCTTCTCATTGTCTGTGTACTGGTATGTGGTCTGGTCGAGGGCTCTTCCGAAAGAGTAATTATGGGATGCCGATCCGTTAATCGTAGGCAGCATTTTGAATCTGGAAAGATCAAGGGCATTCTTCTGGTACTGTGTCTGAATTCCCTGTTGCTTTATCTGGATGTTGTTCTCGAGAGCGTAAGTGATACATTCCTGGAGAGACCATTCTTTAGGCTGAGCAATTGCCTGCATGGCATTTAGCAGAAGCAAGATCAGCAAAAGGGCCGGATATTTTTTCATGTTTTTTTATTCAGCTAAGGTTATGAAGGAACACTGTTGTCTTTCGGCATCCGGATCATAAAGTCATTATTATCAGGGCAGAAAATTTAAAAAAATAAGTTTACGAAGATAGAAAATAAAGACAAACGGTAAAATGTAATAAATAAGGAAAAAGGAAAAAGGCGAATTGAAAAGGAGAAAAGCATTGCGAAATCAGAAAAAGAACTGCAATTTTTATATTGTCAAGTTGTTAATATTATAACGGTCAATAAACCAGCTATTTAGAGATTGTTCGAAAAACTTTGTTAAAAACTTCGTTTAAAACGCAGGCCGGCATGCTGTAAATTAGCATCAGATAAAGCTCAAAAGTGAGGCATAACATTTACAAGGAGGAGAAATTACGCCGGAACAACAGGGTTTCGATCATGCTGAACAGCCGCGAAGCCCGGGCTTTTGGCATCTATTGTAACCGTTTCAGGATAAAAAACAAATCTGAATTCCTCAGGAGCACGATAATGAAGGAGATATTAAAACGCTTCAGTGAAGAGCATCCCACGTTATGGGAAGATCCCGAGAGAACACTTTTTAACCAGAATTTTCAGGGTTGAGTCATTATTTTCCTAAATTTATACCTGCAATTTCGGCGGGATGTGATTCAGTAAATGTTATTTCATAGCTGTTTCTTTACAGAATGCCATTCAATGAATATATAAAAGAACCTACCCGAAGGACTCCCGGCATTGTCCTGAAGCCGGGAAGCATTTTCATCATGGGAAGTTCAATTCCGGATGATCCGGGTGATTTTTATGCGCCAGTTATCGATAGAATATCTGAGTATGCCATGGAATACAGCGGCAAAACAAGCGTCGATCTCGGGTTTGAATATATTAATACAACTTCAACTAAATGGATATTCCTTATACTCAGGAAGCTCTCCGAACTGAAGAACGTGGCTGAGGATATGTCTGTAACATGGTATTACGAGCTGGGCGATGAAGATATGAGTGAGCTTGGATTCATACTCCGCTCCCTTGTTGATTGTCCTTTCCATGTCTCGGAAGTGAAGAAAATGAACCAGGAATTATACAAAGTGATTCGTTCATCATCTCATTAAGCCAATTAATGGCTAAAAGTCTAATCACTTCCGGAATTTTTTCCTAATTTTGCGATTCGTTTAAGCAACCTGACCCATGGTGTAATTGGCAACACGACGGATTTTGGTTCCGCAGAGTCCTGGTTCGAGCCCAGGTGGGTCAACAAAAGTTTTTTTTGCTTTGCATGTAATTAAACTATATTTTTATAGTTTAATGCCGGGCCAATGGGGAAAAGTTCTGCTCAGAATTCCGGGTTCGTTAGCTATTTAAAAGATCAGGAGCTAAAATCCTTTATAAACTGTATCAGTTACGGCTTCTGTATTGTTGAAATTGTATTCAACGATAACGGCAAGGCTATTGACTGGATCTACAGGGAAGTTAACCCCGCACTGGAAAAGCAGACCGGCATGAAAGATCTGATCTCAAAACGGCTGTCGGAAGTTGCCCCGGGAGAAGAGCAGATATGGAAAGACAGGCTTGCCGGTGTGGCCCTCACGGGAAAGGCTTCAGAGTTTATTGAATATTCCAAAGCCATGCAAAAATGGTTCGAGGTCTCCGCGGTTCCTTTCGGAAAGCCCGGAGAACACCGGGTTGCCTTATTGCTGAGCGACATCACTGAAAAAAAGAAAGCCGAAGCGGTACTGAATGAGAACAGGGAGCGTTACCAGGCTCTGATTGAAACAAACGTTGATTTTATCTGGGAGGTCGACCGTGAAGGACGATACACTTACTGCAGCCCCCAAATGAAGTCTCTCTGGGGTATGAACCCACAGGAGATGATCGGGAAGACACCCTTTGACCTGATGCCCGGAAATGAAAAGGTAAAAAATTTAGGCATTTTTCGTAAAACACTGAAAAAAGCGGCTCCTTTCAACAATATTGAGTTCGCATCGTATGATGGCTCAGGCAATGTTATCCATCTCGAAGTCAGCGGTGTTCCTTTCTTCAACTATTTTGGAGAACTGATGGGTTACCGGGGTATCACCAGAGACGTAACCTCCAGGAAAAAGGAACATGATCAGGTCAGGGAGAGTGAAAGAAAATTCAGGACCATTGTTGAAACTGCAAATGAAGGGGTATGCAGGATCGATGAGAACCTTATCATAAGATATGTCAATGACAAGATACTTGAGTTAAGTGGATATAAGGTTGAAGAAATTATCGGCCAGAATGTTTCAAGTTTTTTCAACGCCGAGGAGTTTTCAAGATTCAGGAAAATCCTATCCCAGTTAAAGAAAGGAGTAAGAAGAAATTTCGAAATCAAATTAATCCATAAGGATCGCAGGGAAATAGTTGCTTCTGTTAATACAACAATCCTTCGCGACGGGGGCGGAAATTTTGCCGGATTTGTCGGAATGATTACAGATATAACCGACAGGGTTATACTGGAGAGAGATCTGAAAAGAACAAGGCGAAAACTTCAGACAGCCCTGAAAAATGCAAATATTGGAACATGGGAATGGAACTTCAGGACTAATGAGGTCTTTTTCGACAGAAGGACTGAGGAAATATTCGGGCTCAGGCCAGGCACATTTAAAGGATCAGGGAGCGGATTTGCAGGATTTGTACATGAGGAGGATATATCTTATGTCGAGTCCGCAATGAAGAAGTCGATTGCGGAAGGAACTCCGTATGAGGTCATTTTCAGGACCAAACCAATTCTCTCAAAGTGCAATTACGTTTTATCAAAGGCGACAATATCGCGTGACAGGAAAGGCAATCCTCTGATCATATCAGGTGTGTGCTTTGACGTCACTGAAATGAAGGAAGGCACTGAACAAACATTGATAAAGCTGAACGAGGACCTTCTCAGCTCGAACAGGGATCTTCAGCAGTTCGCCTATGTTGCTTCCCACGACCTGCAGGAACCTCTGAGAATGGTTTCAAGCTTTACGCAGTTGCTGCAACAGCGTTATGCAGATAAGCTCGACAGGGATGCAAATGATTATATAAATTTCGCAGTTAACGGCTCACGAAGAATGTACGAGCTTCTGAACGGTTTACTGGCGTACTCGCGAATCCAGACCAGGGGACATGAATTTGATAGTGTGAATCTCAACAGCGTTGTCGAAAAAGTAAAAGCAAACATCAAGCTTCTTATTGAAGAGACAGACGCTACGATTAACTGTGACGAGCTTCCCACGGTAAAAGCCGATGAAAATCAGATGATACAGCTGATGCAAAACCTCATTGAAAATGCCATCAAATTCAGAAAAGACAAGCCGGTTATAACAATTACGGCTGGTCAGAATGGAGCGTTCAAGGTAATATCGGTTAAGGATAATGGCATAGGAATCGAACAGGTATACTTTGAAAAGATATTCAGGATCTTCCAGCGCCTGCATCATTCAGAATTCCCGGGCACCGGGATAGGTCTTGCAGTATGCCAGAGAATAGTCGAACGGCATGGCGGGAGAATATGGGTGAATTCGAATTATGGAGAAGGCTCTGCTTTCTCATTTTCCTTACCCTTTAAAAACGGAACTTCATAATAAAAGGAAACGCCCCGAAAGGCGTCTCCAGAACGATCGACAATGAAATCTAGCAGAGAGATAAACAGTCAGACATTATAATGAGTTCCTCCCCTTGTAAACCCTTGAATTATAAGGTGCAACAAGATTGCCCCTGTATGTAATGCTTCCACGCGACAAACCCGTAATTGTTGCAGTTGCAGAAGCATTCGCGCTGATTCTCAGCAGGACATCATACGTGCCAACCTGGGTCGTGGTGCTGAACCAGACTGTATGGTTCATATGCTTTTTATCAGATGTTACCTTGTAGTTGTTCAGAGAACCCTCTGCAGTTATACCGCCAAGGCCATTGTAACCTGTACCCACATAATTGTTGGTCCCCGTCTGAAGTACAACTGATGGGGAATGCACCCTTATGAAGTTGATGTTCGATGAAACGGGAACCTGACTTCCGTACCTTCCCTGGAGAAATTCGGCTTCAAGTACGAAAGTCTTGTTCTGAAGAAGGGTGTCGATAGCCTTGAAGTTCTGATATAGTTCTGCCTTCCTGGCTTCTTTTTGTTCCTTCTTCGTTATTTTCTTTTCGTTTGAAAAATCCTGGGAAAAACTGCGGTAAGGCGCGGCAAGCATTCCCACTGTCAATATGATGACTGCCAGATTAAATCCTAATTTTTTCATGACACTTTCTTTTCGGGGAAAGATGCAATTAATGTGCCAATCATGTTCCTGAAAAAAGCTATAAATATGCTATTTATCACATATTTACAGCATTTTACGGTTTATTTTTTTGTTTGGACGGGAGCAGCTTTGATTTCAGCCTGCCTGGATTCCAGGAAACCGAGCCTTTCCCTGATGTTTGTTATATATTCTTCAGGGTACGGCACCCCTGAATTTTTATACTCTGCCAGGAAACGTTTGTAATAGGTTATTGCTTTTGGCTGATCATTCAGCTTCTCGTCATAGATATTGGCGATCATCATGCTTACACTTATTTTCGGATCATATCTCTGGCACTTCATGTAGTTGTCGATGGCTTCCCGGTATTTTCCATCATCCTTGTAAGCTTCACCGAGCATCATATGTGTATAGGCGATCTGTGAGGGGAAGTCTTTTAATAGTTCAAGAACCTTATTGTAATACAGCTGGCTTTGTTTCAGGTTGCTGATGCTGTAATAACTGTTGGCGAGGTAATTCAGGGTTTCAAAATCGGCAGTATCCCTTACCGCAGCTTCAAGGAGGTATTTCACTGCTTCTTTATGCTGAAGGTTATTTACATAACCTATTCCGGCACGCTTCAGATACAGGACGCTCGAATCTCCCAGACTCAGGATCTTAAGGTAATCGTTAAGCGCCCTTTTGTTGTAATGTTTTGCCCAGAATATGGTGGCGCGCCTTGCATACAGGTCAATGTCATCGGGATCAATGGCGATGGCCTTGTCGAGAAGCATTATGGCCGTATCCATCTTATTGACATTGGGATAAAGAAATGAAAGATTTCTTATTGCATCAATGTTCTTACCGTTTACAGCCATCGACCTATTATAAAATCCGATCGCTTCGGGGTACTTCCCTTTTTTGAGGTTTGCAAAGCCAAGTTTGTCAAGGATTACATAATTGGAAGTATCCTGAACATAAAAGCGGTTATAGATCTTTATGGCGTCATCATACCTGCCTTCCTCAAGGTATATGCCGGTGAGGTAAAAGGCATACGACCAGTTGAGTGAATCCTTTTCAACCAGCTCCTTAAGAATTGGTTTTGCCCTGATGTTCTTGTTCTTGTCGAAATAACCTTTGGCAATGGTGAATTTATAAAGATCATTGCCGGGGTCGAAATTTACAGCTTTCAGAAAACAATTGAACGAGCCCGTGTCAGGCAGGAGGTTCCGGCTTGCCAACCCCATCTTGTACCATATCTCTGCATTGGCGCTGTCGGAAGAAAGTATCAGCCTGCAGGTATCCACGGCCTTGCCATAATCTCCAAATACGATCATTCTATCTATAGCCGAATAATCAGGTGCCTGGCCTTGTATTTTACCAAGCATGAAGGCCGTTATGAGAACAACGAAAAGTCTTTTCATGATCTTTAATTTTGCAGTTGGACCCTAAATTATAACGAATAAATTAGTTGTGCAAGTATCTGGGTGCCTAATTTCAGAAGGTTACTTAATAGTGGAAGCAGGGCAACTTGGAAATTGCAGCAAAATATTATAATTTACCTTCTTTAATTCATGATTCTTAAATACGCGGAAATATGAACAGAAGAAGCTTCATAAGGAATACTGCGATCACCTCGGCAGGATTAAGCGTTGCATCCATGATCCCTGCAAAGGCAAGGCCGGCACACAGAAAACCACCTCAAAATATGAATGTTGCCCTTATAGGCTGCAACAGCATGGGCTTTGGCATCCTGCGGCATCATCTGGCAAACGAGGGTGTGAAGTGTACTGCAATGTGCGACATCGACAGCAATGTTTTGAATGAACGCGCAGCCACAATACGGAAGGATTTCGGCCACGATCCGAAACTCTACGGCGATTTCAGGAAGCTGCTCGGGCAGAAGGATATTGATGCTGTAATCGTCGGAACACCTGATCACTGGCACTGCCTTATAACAGTATCTGCTTTACAGGCAGGCAAGGATGTATATGTTGAGAAGCCCATGGCAAACAGCATCGGCGAATGCAACATCATGGTAAAAGCAGCAAACTACTACAAAGACAGGATAGTGCAGGTGGGCCAGCAGCAAAGAAGCGGATTTATCTTTCAGAAAGCTGCAGAGATGATCAGGAACGGGCATATTGGGAAGCTCAGAAGAATAAACATCTGGGCCAATTTCGAATATGGAGCAGGAAGCAAAATAATACCGGATGAACCAGTTCCGGCTGGTGTGGATTTTGACATGTGGCTCGGTCCCGCACCTCAACGCACTTTCAACAAAACGAGATTCCACGGCATGTGGCGCATGTTTTGGGATTATGGTGGCGGCCTCATGTCTGACTGGGGGGTTCATCTGCTCGATGCGGCGCTTCTCGCCGGAAATATCACAGCTCCTCCTGAAAAAGTTCTTGTCTACGCTGCCAACACTTTTCACGAACCACGCAGCCGCGAAACCTTCGATTCAATGAGCGTGGTTTATCCGAAACAGGATTTCGTTATAAACTGGGACATGACAGCAGGCATTGAAAAAGGACCTTATGATTCGCCTTACGGTCTCGTTTTCATAGGCGATAATGCAACAATGATGGTTAACAGGACAAAACTCCTTGTTTATCCTGAATGGGATAATGCGGCGAAAAAGGGCAAGGCTGAAGAGTATAAATTTACTGAAGGGAAAGAATCACACGACGAACATGTGAAGAACTTCATTGAATGTGTCAGGACGAGGAAGAAGCCGGTCTGCCCGCCTGAAACAGGACGGGTGGCGGCGATGCATGTCCATATACCGAACATAGCCGGACGAACCGGTGAGGCGATGCTGATCTGGGATGAATCGGCAGGCAGGTTTACAAACAGCGAAGCAGCTAACAGGCTGATAACACCCGTGTACAGGGAACCCTGGAAGCTTCCTGTTTTTTAAAATTTATTGGCTTTCAGCCAGCTGATACAAAGACCTGGCCATGCAGCCTGTGTTCCTTTGCCCACCGACATGCCGTAGCCGTGTCCGCCTTTCTCGAAAACATGGAGCTCTGAAGGAATTTTATACCTGACAAGGCTGTTGTAGTATTCAATGCTGTTTCTTACCGGCACAGCATTGTCATCCATCGAATGCACAAGAAAAGCACGAGGCGTTTTTGCATCGACCTGCTGTTCGTTCGAGAAATGCTTTATGAGCTCCGGAGAGGGTTTCCTGCCGATCAGGTTGGTCCTCGAACCCATGTGTGTAAATGTCGAATCGAATGTGATTACAGGGTAGATAAGAAGTGAAAAATCCGGACGGGCGCTTGTTGTATCTGAAGGATAAACCTTTTCGGCATAATGTGTCGACAGGGTAGAGGCAAGATGGCCTCCTGCCGAAAATCCAATAACACCGACTTTCCGGGGGTTGATCTTCCATTCGGCCGCATGACGGCGAATTGAACGCATTCCTTCCTGGGCATCCTGCAAAGGACCGATAGTTTTATCCTTCATTATAAGATCCGAAGGAAGCCTGTATTTCAGTATTATTCCGGCGATACCATTCTCATTAAGCCATTGTGCTATCTGGTAACCTTCATGATCGAAGGCGAGAGTGCCATAGCCTCCTCCGGGGCAGATAAGCACTGCCGAACCTGTTGCCTTGTCTGCAGCAGGCAGAAAAACAGTGAGGGTAGGATCAGTTACTTTATTGTACCTGGAAGGAGAACCGTTCAAAAGCTGCTCAACCTCAGTGTATGTGTCATTCTTTATTGAACCAGGCACATCCCCGGACCAGACTCTGATTATCGTATTCTGCGATCTGCCGGGAACAAGGTTTATCATGATAATTAAAATAACAATCAGGAGTTTTTTCATAGAAGTTGAATTATGATGTGAAGATAGGATTTAAAAGTTACACAGAGTTGCACAGAGGACCACAGAGTTTCACAGAGTCAGGTTTCATGTAATCTCTGTGTTCTCTGTGGTTCTCCGGATTTCCTCTGTGTAACCGAAAGGTCAGATCAGTATTCAAGTATCTGTCCGTCTTTAACCAGCCTTGCCTTAAGAGCTTCATAAGGAATATCATGCACACTTTTCTTTCCGGCCACCGCCATCGATGCCAGTGTTCCTGCGCTTTGTCCGAGGATCATGAATACAGGTTCCATCCTTATGGATCCGAATGCAATATGGGTCGACGAAACACAAACCGGAACAAGCAGGTTGCTGCATTCTTCCTTCCCCGGCATTATGGAACCAAGGTCTATCCGGTAAGGGGTTTTCGCGGCAATGCCTATGTCACCCTCATTCTGCACGAACCCTTCTTTGGTGACATACCGCTGCACATTATGGGAATCCATTGTATAAGATCCCATGCCAATAGGTTGTGGAACTTCCCTTTTGTTCAGCACATCGTTTTCAGTCATAACATATTTTCCGAGCATTCTTCTCGACTCCCTGACATAGATGTTGTATGGCCAGTTGTTATTGTCTGCAAATTCATCTTTTGCAAACCCCCATTCATTCATTGCTTTTCTGACTTTTTCCGGTACCCGGGGATGTGTAGCCATGTAATAGAGTATGCCTCTCTGGTATAGTTCATGTTCCTTAATTATCTGGTTTCGTCTTTCGTAAGTGGCTTCCGGGTAATCCCAGTTCATCCCTATATTGTCGAAGCTTACCGGACCATGATTATTCACATCGGTTTTTGCGTTCGGTATCGGATCGTATTTGTCGAAAAATTCGCCCCAGGAGGCCTCCGACAATCTTGCAAGGAGCTCATACTGGAGCGTGTCGTAACCGTCGGGTTTTGTTATCGGGACTTTATTCTCCGGCACTTTGGTGAGGCAGAGCCTGAAGCAGTATGCCTGGATCTTGTCATCACCTGTGCCATCCTCACCCGGGTAATCCGCTGATATCCTTGGTAGAAGGCCGCTTGAAGGATCGCCGGCGGTTTTGTAAGGGCTTATGTTTGCCTTGAAGTAATGCCCGTGGTGCCTCGCAGCCTTCTGCACTCCATTCCACTGTTCATTATATACGCTGTTGGCCTCACGACCCACAGTGTATTTCACACCTGCTGCAGCCATCAAATCTCCTTCATAGGTAACATCGATGAAGACTTTTCCTGTGAAGGTCTTTCCGCTGAGGGTTTTTATTGACACGATCCTGTCATTTTTTTTTGACACCCCTTTTGCGCGATCAAGAAGCTCTTCCCTGAAAACAGTGATTTTATTGTCCGATATCATTTTTTCAAAGGCCTGTTCGGCGGCATGTGGTTCGAAGATCCACATTGTGCGGTTTTCGCCGTCAAGTGCAGGGTTCCCCTGTCCTTTGTTGCCGTATTCAGACTGCTTCTGCCATTTCCACGATTCAGGCTTCATGTAATGCTGGTAAAGGAGCTGGTAAAACTCCCTTGCTATCCCTCCGATAACGGCTTTGTTGCCTGTATCAGTGAAGCCCAACCCGGATGATGACATACCGCCAAGGTGCTTGTCGGGGGAGACAATGATCACCGATTGCCCCATCCTGGCAACCTGGACTGCTGTCGAAACAGCAGCAGAGGTGCCGCCGTAGACTATCACATCTGCGTTGTAATTCTTTGAATCTTTGGCTTCAGAATGGTTAGGAAAGAGGAACGAAAGCCAAATTAATAAAAGAGATATTTTTTTCAT
>JBLNAO010000136.1:0-8442 GCA_050259395.1 Chloroflexota bacterium | reverse complement strand
AAGGTATTGCCTCCGTTATCTTTTTCCTGTCTTGCAAGTCCTGGATGACCCATATTCACAAAAGGATACCATTGATAATGCCTGGCAGTGTCACTGCCCATCCAGGGTGTTACAGGTTCCATCATTCCGAAAGCAATGGCACGATCGAGGTACTGTGTCTCTCCGGTGAGGTTATAAAGCTCTGTTGCAGCCAGTTCCATGTCGTCGGTCCAATTGTCTTCTTCATAAAAATATGGCGCCCTTCCGGGTGCAGTCTGGCACGCCCCCGGGTTATCGAGCCCGTAGCTGAAGGCGTCTTTTGCTTTTTGACCGAACATTTGTGCGAGATCAGGTTTTTTCCCGCGGTAAACAAGTGCAGCCCTCGCAAAGGCCGAGGAGAATTTCCCGGCGGTTGACGCAATTCCGGTAGCCCTGTTCTTATATTTAAAAACTCCTTGTGGCTTTCCCGTACATAAATACACCGGACGTTCAGAACCTTTTCCATAGTTGGCCGTATCACCAACCGGCAACCTGAAACCGATATGATCGCGGTCATCCGCAAGCTGGTTGTACATTATATCTTTTCCGGGGTTCATCTTAATCAGCCAGTCGAGTCCCCAGTTGCTTTCATTAAGTACATCAGGTATCCCATCGGAGCCTGGAAGCCCGTTCGCCAAGAATTTGTCTCCAAATGCATCCGGATTTTCAGAATAGGCGAAGAGCATCTGATAAACGGCGTTGGCGGAAGTTGCAACATATTGAAGGTAATCTGCTGCATCGTGCCAGCCGCCAACCGTATTGATATGCGCAGAATCGCCTTTCCCATAGATCTCGTAACCATCCTGCATGTGGCAAGAATCATTGAGGTATGGATTGAAGCCGCACCGTTGCTGGCGCATGTAATTCAGGAGGTAATCAGCGGCCCCTTCATAAACATTGTCAGCAATCCTGAAAACCGGGGAAACGGCACTTCCGGCCACTATTTTGTATGAACCGGTGTCAGTGAACTCAGTGAAAGGCAGACGGTAGCAGGAAATGAACTGGTCGAGTTTTTCGGCCGGCTGCGGGTTGGCGAAGGTCTTTACCACTTTACCGGAATTCGCCTCCACCAGATCGAATTCTTTTAAAAAGGACTTTTCGGTGCTTATGAAGACCGCAACCTTGACGCTGGCCGGGCGATATCCCAGCTGGTTGATTCTTATCCAGGCCTTTTCAGTCTTCTTACACGACAGTAAAAGCATTGATATGCAGAGGATTGCAAATACATTTTTCATGTTGCCTCGTTTTGTGCAATTTATTATAAAATAAGAGTTGTTTTCCCGGAATGTTAAATGTTTCAGAAAAATCAGGGCAAATTTTAGTTGCCATATAATATATGGTGTAAATGTTAAATTCTTTATAAATCTGAACTTCTCTGAAATTCAATATCTAAACCTTTTAGATTCTAGGTTGTTATTCAGGTAAGTCATTTAAAAAATAGGAAAAACTTAAGAATTGAGTTATGAAAAAAAGAATGAGATTTTTAGCAGTAGCCGCTCTGTCAGTAGCCATGACAACGGCATTTGGACAGTCAGGTACCTCGTCGGGCTCGTCGGGCTCGTCAGGCTCGGGAGTTTATCAACAGGATCAGTCAGGACAAGGTTCACAAAGCGGCCAGTCAGGTTCGCAGAGTGGTCAAACAGGTGTCCAGTCAGGTCAGTCAGGACAGGGTAGTTCAAGCTCAGGAAGCTATGGAACCGGCAGCCAGTCTGGTCAGTCAGGTTCGTCTACTCACCAGTCAGGTCAGGGCAGCCAGAGTGGCAGCCAGGGCATGGGAGCAGGATCAGTTGAAGCAAAAGTAAAATCAGAAGTTCAGTGGATGAAGAGTGAATTCAATCTTACCGATTCACAGGAACAAAGACTGCATGATGTGCTTCTTAAGTACGATAGCCAGAGTTCATCCTTAACCGGTGCTGATGCCAGCAAGAATAAAGAAGAAAAAGAAAAAGAAATAAAGGCCATCATCGGTGATGATAACTTTAAAGTCTACCAGCAGAAAAAAGCTGAAAAGGAAAAATCAACTTCACCATCCGGACAGGGAACCAGGCAGCCTGATGATCAGCTCAGCAGAAGCTCAGGAGCTACAACAGGCAGCTCATCAGGTACCAGTAGCGCAGGAAGCCAGTCAGGGATTTCCGGCAGCAGTCAGTCAGGACAGGGCAGCTCGTCCTCATCAGGCATGGGAAGCCAGTCTGGAACCTCATCAGGTTCGTCAACACAGAGTGGTCAGGCAGGAACCTCGGGCACCCAGTCAGGAACAACCCGTCAGGGACAGTCCGGAATGGGTAGCCAGTCAGGTACTACCGGAAGCGGCCAGTCAGGAACTTCCTCGGGCAGCTCAAGCTCAACCCGTCAGGGTCAGACAGGTACCAGCGGCCAGTCAGGAACTTCTTCTGGAAGCTCAAGCTCAACACGTCAGGGTCAGGCAGGTACATCGGGCAGTGGCCAGTCAGGAACTTCTGCCGGAACCGCAAACCCGGCACGCCAGAGTCAGTCCGGAACATCCAGCTCAACCCGTCAGTCAGGTCAGGGTAGCTCAAGCTCCAGCTCAAGCCAGGGAATGGGTGCAAGTTCAGCAGAAGCAAAAGTTAAATCTGAACTTCAGTGGATGAAATCTCAGTTCAACCTTACCGAAACTCAGGAGCAGAGACTTCATGACGTACTCATTAAATATGAAACCCCTTCTGGTACCTCAGCAAGCAAAAATGAGAACGAAAAAGAGAAGGAAATAAAGGCTATCATAGGTGAAGATAATTACAAGGTCTACAAAGAAAAGAGGAAAGACATGGAGAAAGAATCCAAGTCTGGAATGGGCTCATCAACTCAGAAAAGCTCAACCCCTACTCAGAAAAGTTCATCAACGAAAAAATAATATGTTGATGATCAGTCAGATCGACGTAATGTAATATACGGAAGGGAGGCAAAAATTGCTTCCCTTCTCTTTTTTATTCGGAATGGAGCGTTAATATGGTTACCTCAGGCGGCATCCATATCCTGAATGGTATTGCAAGAACTCCCAGTCCACGATTTACATAATGCAATTGATTTCCATTATTGTATAATCCATTCCAGTGAGGATAGAAGTATTGTGAAGGACTCCACCTGAACTTGCGTGTCATGATTCCGAGCTGCATTCCATGTGTATGGCCAGAAAGAGTTAATTGGATTTCCGGATGTTTGCCTGAAACAGCCTCGAGCCAGTGATTAGGATCATGAGTAAGAAGTATTCGAAGATCGACGCTATCGATTCCGGAAGCTGCCTTGTTAATATCGCCATGAGTGATGTATGGGTGCCTTCCGCCTGTAGTCACTCCTGTTATTCCGAGTGAAGCATCACCAATTCTTACCATTGCCGATTCATCATTAAGCATTGTATAACCTGATGCCTTAACAAGGTTGTTCATAATCAGCCTGTGATTTTCAAGATCTGCCGGAGTGAAGTCGGGATTGTAAGTCCCTGCATCGTGATTGCCCATAATGGCAAAATTTCCGTACCTGCTGACTGATCTGGCCAGGATAGTGTCGTTCCTGCCGAATTCCCTCCATCCGATTGTTATGAAATCACCTGTGTTTATGATGAGATCAGCATTTAACGAATTGATCCTTTCCATAACCTTTTCCAGCGCTTCAGGATGATGATAAAAACCAGCCAGGTGGAGATCGGATATCTGCACAATCCTTAAGCCTTCAAGATCGGGGTGGAGCCCTTTAATATTCACGGGCACATTTTCATACCTGAAGTTCATCTTCCCGTAAATTGTTCCCCAGGCCACTATTGCAAGAACGAACATTGCAAAAGAAAGTCCCGCGTTTGTGAGCCATCTTATATGGCCTCCTGTTTTTCTCCTGATCCACTTCCCTGTGAAATGAACGACTATCAACAGCAGCCTGGGCAATATCACGCCACAGATCATTCCTGCCACGGCCATGAGTCTCCAGACATTGTCAGGATTGTCGAAAAAGCTGCCGTATCCCAATACATTGACCATCAGTATCCAGAACCAGATGCTGAGGATGAAGTGTGCAACTACAAGTATATAATACCGGGTTCTGGCCTGCACAAAAAAATGCTGCCGCAGGACTGCCAGTGACAAGGCATCGGTTAAAATCAGGGCAATTATCAGGATCATGTGAAAACAAAACTTAAAATTACTCAATTAATCTTTAAACCCTAATATTAGCTACATTCGTATGCTTAAGAAAAAGTTATGACAGAAGTCAGATTCTATGAAGCTTCATTCACTCCGGAAGCAAAACTCACCTATTCAGTGATAGCTGCAAGACATATAGGGCGCTGGATTTTTGTGAGACATCATCTCAGGACCACGACAGAAATACCAGGTGGACATATCGAACCCGGAGAGAGCTCGCATGAGGCTGCATGCCGGGAGCTTATGGAAGAAACAGGGGCTGTTCTGTACTCGATTGAATGCGTGGCAACATATTCCGTTAGCATGAACGGTGAGACAGGCTGGGGGAGACTCTATTTTGCAGAGGTGACAGAGCTTGGCCCGGTACCGGATAACTCTGAGATTGCTGAAGTAATATTTTCCGATGATTTTCAGGAACGGAATACACACCCGGAAATTCAGCCAAAGTTGTTTGCCAGAGTCCTTGAATACCTGAACAGTGCAGGAAGACTTCAGGGACTTTTGGGACTTCAGGAACTTAAGTGACTTAAGAGACTTAAGAGACTTCAGGGACTTAAGGGACACACAGACTCGAGACTCGAGACTCCAGACTATATATATTCAAATGTAACCTTCTTCAGCCATTTTTCCTCGAGCAGCCTGGCAATCCTTTTAACGACAGTTCTTCTTATCTCGAGGTCAACCGGAAGGGTTGGATCCTGATGTGCAATGTTGATCCGTGTGCCTATTATGAAATGTATTTCATCACTCTCCATCAGCAGCCTCACAATCTTATCTGCAGGACCTTTTGCCAGCTTGATGCTGTTATTGTATGTCTTTAATATTTCGTTGACTTTCTGAAGCGTGAGTATGCCTTCCGTAACCAGGTCGATGCCGTCGATAAAGCTTTCAGGCGGAAGATCCGGATCCTCGAAGATCAGCTCATCCACAATTTTCCTGTTCAGCTCCCTGGCAATAATATCAGCTGTAGTTCCTCCGGATAGTATCACTTTGCCGTTGTAATCCTTCACTTTTGAAGCAAGTTCCTTATCTTGTTCTTTCTCATAAGGTGGGCCCGTACACAGCAAAAGTTTTCTCGGCTCGCGGAAGTAAATCACTGCACAGCTGATATCATCCATTGCCTTATAACTGTCGTTCTTGTGTGCCATTGTAACTACTTTTCCGGCAAGCATCCCGGCGGAAATGGAAGGTTCGCTCACGACGAGTGAAGAAGCATAGGTTGCAATATTGTCCCGTTCCCAACCGAATGGAAAATTATCGCTGCCCATGCCGCTTTGCGATACGCCATCGCTGCAGATTAAGATCCGGTCTTCCTTCCCGGGCATGAAAGAGCATGCCCTGAGCATCTTGCCTGCATGCTTGCCTTTCTCCAGAACAACCTTTTTCCAGGCAGGATCGAAAACTTCTCTTCCACGAAGAATTATCGTACCGGGATTGTCGTATTCAAGAATGTTTGTCTTGCCGCTGCTCTCTATATCCAGGATGGTGAATGTGGAATAGCTTATCTTTCTCTCGCTGCAGACGGGCAAGGTGTTCATGATGATTTCCGCTATCCTGTCGATCTCCTTGTGCTCACGTGTAAAATTGATTGCCATTGTCGATGTCAGTGTAGCGAGAATGTTGGCTTTTACTCCATGCCCCATTCCATCAGAGAGAACGGCGATAACCCTGTCCTCCTCCTTAATGTAGCGATACAGGAAGACATCCCCACAGATCCTTTCCCCGTTATGATTTCTCTGCTGGCTGTTGACCTCTATGAAGAAATTCTTTTCCACTATGGTTTTTTCAGGGAATTGATACTGCTCTTCTTGTTCCGGTAAGATTCGATAATTGAATTGAGCATCTGCTCTGTTTCGGAAGCTCCTTCACCTAGGAGGAAACCTATTTTCTGAACCATTTCGAGGTTCTTCTCAATAACCTCGGCAACCCTGTTAGTAACCTCCTCAGCCTGTACCTCGGGCGAATAAAGGTCGCGGATTATTGCGCCGCACATCTTGTTTTTCTTAATCGGGAAGATGGATATGTTCAACATCTTGTCCTCGAAATGCACGTCTTTGCTTACGACCGGTTCATCCTCCTTGATTACGAAGGAGAACATGTTGTATACGGCAAAAGGAATGAGCGTTTTTATATCTGCCCCGGCGAGCCCCGGAATTACATCGGAGATAGCAACGGCATCTTCACCTATTATGTTTATGAAGCTTTGGTTCGAGTGGAGTATTTTCAGGTTCTGATCAACAATAACAACCCCTGTCGGTAGTTTTTCCAGCATGTTGTTCATCATGTCGGAAGCGCTCTGGGCGATATCCTTTTCGCGTCTTGCCAGCTCTTCGGATTCCTTCAGCGCCTTCTTGGTCTCGGCCAGCTTCCTGTTTGTCTGCCTGAGAGTCTCAATGTATTCCTGCTTGTTTCTGAGATTGAAAGTATGGCACATCTCTGGCACTGCAAGACCCTTTGCAACCGTGGAAGCAAATTCATGGCACGACATGTAGCCGCATGCGCCGCAGTTGATCTCTTCCTCGGGATTCTCCTTACCGATTATCTTCAGCACTTCTGCAACAGCTTCGGCTGGCGGATCCGGAATCCTCTGATCATCGGGTGAGAAGCTTCTTGTGAAGTCGAGCTTCGACCATTTCTCCATGTCTTTTTCCCATTTCTGCTTGTCGAGCCTTGCAACCCTTTTCTCGGCATAGTGCCTCACAAGCGACCTTCTTTTGAACCTTTCCCTGTGGTGCTGCATTCCGGGGCCCAGCAGGCATCCGTGACAGAAAAACAGGTTGAAATGGTGCCTGATTGTATCAATATGCTTGTCGAAATCCATTATTGCTTCGAGTATCTCCTCCTTGCCTGAAGCGGTAATTACACTGCTTGACACCATGTCGCGCTTGATCCCCCCGGCCTGGATTATCCCAGCCGGAAGAGGATAAAGTGCACCCCAGTTGCCATGAGGCTGATCGAAGTCGGACATCTTTACGAATCTCTCCTGGATGTTCATCTCATCGAAAAGCTGCCTTAGCTCCACGAACGTCAGCACTCCGTCGACAAGCTTTCCGGAATCATGCGTGTATGCTTCATCCTTCGCATCTATGCAGGGGCCGATCTGTACCGTGGCAACGTCGGGCCCGTAAAGTTCCTTTATAACCTTTGCAGTGGCAATCATCGGTGAGACAAGAGGTGCAATATTTGGAGTGAGCTCCGGATTGAATTTTCGGATCAGCTTCACCATTACCGGGCAATTGGCGGTTATGTAATATTTTCCTTCCGATCTCGCAAAAAGCCTGGCATACGCAGCCGCAATAAGGTCGACACCGAAAGAGACCTCGTGGACATAGTCGAACCCAAGCCCTCTTACCATTGCAACAAATTTCCTGTAATCAGTGATGTCTTCAAATTCGGAGGCAATTGTGGGATCGATAAGAGCAGCCGTTTTTCTTCCTGAATTAAGCAGCGCCTTCACCTCATCACGCGAATCGCGGAAAAAAATTGCTTCCGGGGTGCAGGCAATATAACATAATCCGCATCCGATACACCTGTCAGGCATAATGTACGGATGCTCCTTCTGGGGCTTGACCTCAATGGCATTGACCGGGCAAACCCTTACGCAGGAATAAGAGTTCCTGCATTTGTCATCATCAATGTATATGACCGGTTTCCTGTAATTCATCAGATTCTGCGCTGTTAAATAACTTTCCCGAACTCCTTCTCGAGTATCCCTTCTATCTTTGCAAGTGTCACACCTTCGGCAGGAATCCCGTTTATTATCAGGTTGGGACCGTTACTGCAACGTCCCATGCAGCGGCCACCACGGAATATTACCCTGTCCTCAAGATGATTTGTTCGGATGTATTCCCTAATGAACATAACAACCTCCTTGTTACCTCTCGAGAAACAGGAGCTGCCAAGACAGATCTGCATTTCAATCCTGCGGGCCATTTTACTGTTCATGAATAAACAACAACTTCAAAAGTAATATTTTTTTCAATGCTCTGATTCACAGATTTAATAACGTGATGCAGCCATTTTTATTCATTATTCAAATCAGGAGAAGGATAAAATATTAATAACTATTATAACATTTCTCCATAAATACTATTAAATCAATGTGTTACAATGCACAATATTTTCATGATTCAACTGTTATAAAAATAACATTGTTTAATATTTAACAATAAACTTTTTTATCTTTGTTAAAAATGGCCTGTATGGATGCCGATCTGGATATTATCCTTAAGAAATACAAATCCGGAAAAAGAGAGGAGCTTATCCCTCTTTT
>JBLNAO010000135.1:0-9102 GCA_050259395.1 Chloroflexota bacterium | reverse complement strand
TTCACGCTATCCCATCCCGTAACTGCTGCAGTGCCTCCGGGTGATGAATCACTTTTCAGAACAGCGTTGGCAGTTTCCGGCAGGCTTCAGCCGTTAACCAATGATGAAGTTGAGCGAATTAAGGAAAGAGGCTTGAAGGGCGCTCCGTTATTCAAATATCCTTCAGCCTGAACACACCGCTCACTTCGGCTTCGCTCACTGAGCGCAGCAGATTTTCCTCACCGGGAGCAGCCGACACTTCTAATGTGCTCAGTGGCGAAGCAGATCCTCCTCATTTTGCGAAGCCGAAGTATCGCTCACTGAGCGAAGTCGAAGTATCGCTCACTGAGCGGAGTCGAAGTGAGCCTTTTCACTGGTACCTGAGCTCCAGGTTTACGGAATTGTCGTAAACGTAATAGCAGGGATTTTCACACTGATCCTTTTCAAAACGCACTTTTGGGGTGGCAGTATCGACTGCCTTATACGTTCCTTTCTGAAGTGAATAAACTGCAACAAATGTAAATTTTTTGTTTAGGGGTAGCGTCAGTTTCAAATGATTGTAACCTTTGCCGGTATAAAATAAAATATCATCATCAAGATCACCCTCATATACAATTATATCGGTATTAACAGCATCTATGTTATCTGAAAGCCTTATTGTTACAGTTGCTTCAACAGGATCTTCTTTTGTACATTCATCGCACTGAACCATGTATGGCTCTTCGCAGGAGAAGCAGAATGTGAATAAAGTAAGGATCAATATCTGAAAAGATTTCATTTTAGTACCATTTGGGAAATTTGATTCTGTTTCTGATATTATCCAGGTAATAGTTATAACCCACACCGATCCTGAACCAGACGGGACCGTTTTTGTAAAACTCGCTTTTGATGTACTCCGCGCCCAGGTTCACAATCAGATTGTTGTAGGTCCACCTGAGAGAAACAGAAGGAATGATCTTGAGCTTGTTCTCAGGTATGATCCTGGTACCTTTCAGGTTGTTGCCGAAAGAATAGCCTGCCAGAACAGAGGCAGAAAATGCTGTAACGAGATTATTTGCATTCCTGGAGAGGTTGAAGTCGCGGAAAATACCTGCATATGCCAGAGATCCTTTATCCCAATACTGGTAATACTGCTTGTCGGCTTCCTTCATCAAAACTCTCGTATACCAGATTTTGGTATCGATCCCTGTTAGAATACCCATATTTAGATAGGGCTCCTTAAAAGTAAAACTAAAGCCTGTATAAAAGTCATGGGTTGAAAACCTCGATGAAACCGACAATGCAATCTGATCAATTCCATAGGTGACATGTCCAGGCACTTTGTTCTTGTCCAGAAGTTCTATGATATCCTTGCGCTGGTATTTCGCCGCAACTGTATACGGATCAGTAACACTCTTCTCATCACCAGACCAGTTCTTATCAAGACTGAGCAGATAATCGACTGCACCCCCGGTTTCAGACATGATTGCAAGGGACAGTGCATTATACCCTTTGTTTGTTCTGGCAAAGATATTGGCGCCCGCCTTATACAGCATGTTCATTGTAAGCGTATCGCCGAACCAGGAAGCCAGGAGGAACGGGGTGAAGCCCTCGTTATCCTTTTCTTCCACTTTAGCTCCGTTTTGAAGCAGAATGTCGGCAATTACGGAATTACCGGACCAGACTGCCCCCATAAGAGGAGTTGAACCATCGGATGTCTTTGGATTAATGTCTGCATCATAGTAAATCAGCATGTCAGCCATGGCTGTAAAGCCATAAATTGTCGCATAATGAAGCGGAGTCGCATCGTAACGGTCGCCTATATTGACGTTTGCCCCATCCCTCACAAGGAGCTCGGCAATGTCAAAGAAATCATTTTTGACAGCAATCAGAAGTGCGTTTTCGAAATATGTGGTGAACTTATCAATATCGGGATCGTATGCCAGAAGAGTGGAAACAGCCTCTTTTTTGTTGTTGGCCACAGCAAAAATAAGAGGTGTAACTCCCCTCTCTGTTACTGCATTTATATCTGCTCCCTTTTTGACAAGTCTTTCAATCTCAGTTGGATACCCTTTTCCGGCGGCAATCATGAGATTGTAATCAAGGGCATCGGTGTAGAAAGAAGGAAGATAATCTGAGGTGTCTATAATTTGCGCAATAGTTTTTTCAAGAAGCTCCCACTGGCAGAATGATCTTGCCGGTACGCACAAAAGGCCGGTAAGCAAAATAAAACGGCAAAACTTTATTTCAAATGAAGACATAACACAAAGTTATCTTTTTGATCTTAATTTCATTTCTCTATCTTAGTCATATTATCTTTTTGATATAATTTCTTTTGAACATTCTGAGAATTAATGTGTTGAAAATATTAAACAGAATTTGTGAAAATTCAGGAATTATTTGATACTAATAAAAAGAAGGTTACGTTTCTTAGATTGCGAATGATTGTTCCTTTATGAATGATGGAATTTGAAGGCTTTTTTATTATTTTTGTAAAGAAAAGGATGCTAGATTGATGATGAATAAGAAATTGCTTCTCATTATACTGTTGGGTTTTGTTGTCAGTATAAACCCCGGAGCCAGGGAGAAAAGTATTGTTTCAGAAAAATTTACGGCTTCAAACGTACGGCTGGTCAATAGTTCTTCAATGGGATGTGAGTTTTCACCGGTCGAAAAAACAGTCGGTTCTTTTCTTCACAAATGGTCAATTGAGGGAGTTTCAATAGCGATAGCAAAAGATGGCAGACTTGTTTATGCAAGGGGTTTCGGATACGCCGATACTTCTTCCAGGGATGAAGCTCAGCCTTTTAACAGGTTCCGCATTGCAAGCGTTTCAAAGCTCATTACTGCAGTTGCTGTTATGAAATTGCAGGAGGAAGGCAAACTGTCTCTCAGTGATCATGTTTTTGGTACGGATGGCATTCTGAACGACCCATATTTCAACGACCCAAAAGACAAAAGAGTTTATGGCATTACCGTCGCGCATCTTTTGAGTCATGAAGGAGGATGGACGCAAAGATATGGAGATCAGATGTTTATGCCATTGGTTATCGCCCAGAAAATGGATATGCCTGCACCCGTTGATCTTAAGACGATTATCAGGTTTGCACTTGACAAAAGGCTCCATTACACACCCGGAACAGGAAGATCCTATTCAAACCTGGGGTACAGCATTCTTGGGCTGGTGGTTGAAAAAGCATCGGGAATGCCGTATGAAGAGTATTGCAGGAAGGCCATTTTTGAACCTCTCGGAATTTACGACATGGCCATTGCAGGTAATCTGCCAACAGACAAGGCCCCTTTCGAGGTTACATATTATGAACCCAGGGATGCATCAAGAAAACCTTCGATTTATAATCCCGACCAAATGACCTTCTCTTGCTATGGAGGCAATGATATTCACACTCTTGGTAGCGCAGGTGGTTGGATAGCTACGGCACCTGACCTGATGAGATTGCTTCTTGCAATAGATGGTTTCAGTACACGCCCCGACATTCTCAGCAGCGAAAGCGTGGAACTTATGACCCATAACGAAAATGGCGCAGCTCCGATGGGGTGGAAGAGTACTGTCGACAACGGAACCTGGTGGAGGACAGGCTATTTCCCGGGAACCACTGCAATGATGAAAAGGCAGGCAGATGGGTACAGCTGGGTTGTTCTATGCAACTCAAGCTCCTGGAACGGTCCTGAGGTCTATTCCTATATTAACAATATGATGTCGAAGATATTCGGCCAGATAGAATCATGGCCCGATTACGACCTCTTCGACCAGTCTCTGCCGGTTCCTCTCAAGACATCGCCTCTCGCAGGCTATCCCCGTTAAGAACTAAAGCAGCCATCCATGTGCTTCTCCGTAAATGTGAATATCGTTAAAGAGGAGCTCGAGGATCGTTACGGGGCAACCTTAATCGATCGCGATAAATACCGGCCTAGTTATTACTATCATGCATTCGCCATCCCTGAGATGCCAGTGATATGTTCTGCTGATCCTTCTCATATTCTGGTTTATAAATGGGGGTTGATTCCCTCTGGGACTCGCGATATGCAGGAAGCTGAAACCATACGATCGAAAACATTCAATGCCCGTGCAGAAAGCCTGAACCAGAAGAAGGCTTTTTCAGCATCCTTAAGATCGAAACGATGTATTATACCGGTAAAAGGATTTTTTGAATGGCAACACACAGGAAGAGAGAAGCTTCCATGGTACATATTCAGCTCCGAAAATCAGATTATCTCTCTGGCAGGCTTGTACGATCAATGGATTTTTGACAAAACAGGAGAGGTCTTCAACACCTTTACAATCATCACCACCGAGGCTAATGAGCTGCTGGCTGAAATTCACAACTCAGCAAAAAGGATGCCTGCAATACTCGAATCTCAGGATGAGAAGCTTTGGCTTGATAAAAATGCAGGTGAAGATGAAATCAGGGAAGTGCTTAAACCATCGGGGATTGAGATCCTTAAGGCACATACTGTGAGCCCCCTTGTTAATGACAGGATGATTGACCGGAACACTGAAGAGGTAATAAAACCTTATCAGTACAATATCCAGGGTACTCTATTCTGAATTTATTTCTTTTCCTTATTGAGCCACAAAATGATAAGTAAGCGTACCCTTTTGTACTTTAGGCGCTTTTACATCAGGATTGAATTTCGAAATCATAGCAGTGGACACTGCAGTTTCAACAAGACAAGGGTCATTGGTTGTGCTCTCACCGGGAATGATCCGGGCCTCTTCGACTTCGCCTTTCTGGTTGACGGTTATTGTGAGCGCCACTTTGCCTGATCCTTCGCACATATATATAGGTATGGGCAGGTAGGTGTGATTGCGCCCTTCGAGCTCATAATAAATCCTGGTAGGGCCTTTATAATTTGCCGCCATTTCCTGCGAATCCTTTGGCTTATCAGCACTTTTTGTTTCGGGTTTTTCGGTCTCCATGGCCAGTTTCTCATCCCCGTTTTCTTCAGCCTGCCTCTTTTGTTCGTCAATATAATTATCCTTGCCAAGCTGTCCGTTTTTGATCAGCTCTTCCTTCACCATATCGATATAATCCTGTTTGTTAATATTCTGGTCGCTTCGATTGGCCAGGTTCCTTGCAATATTCATCATTTCATTGTCGCCCTGCAGTATTTTTTCGACTGAAGTTGCAGGCAGTTGAACCACCTGTTCTTCTTTTTCAGTGGATGGGGATTGCTCTACTTCCTGGAATTCAACAGTGAAAATATCTGCCTGTTCCTGCTGAAGATTCCTGATTTTGAATGACATGAAGATAACGGCCGCAAGGAGATGGATTATCAGTGTACCCAGCAATCCTACAAGCCTGCCATCATTTTTCCTCATGGCTGCGAATTTAGGAATAAATCTCCTTAATGTTTTCTGAAGCTGGCCTGGTAACATTGAACAAACAACAATAACCTTTTGACGATTGTTAAAAACCTTGTTATTGAAACAGATTAAAATTACTTTTATTATACCTCACCGGGAATTCTTCTTTTTTCTCACCTTGGCTTTGACAGGCTTGTCGAAATTCTGGTTTTTCAGCAAACCGTTTTTTATTCCACTGATGAATTTAGACCAGGCGAAAGGGTTAAGAAGATTGTTGACAGGGTATTGCTGGCGGGTTGCCATTGCATTGAAATTCTGCTCCATTGCGTACCTGTATCCGGCCTCGGGTGTAACTCTTACTCCTGATTGATTTGCAATTGCCACATAGATCGAAGCAATATTCTCGTTCATATTCTCAATGATCGGATCAACAGGCCTTTCCTTGGTCATATCCCTTAAGAATTCGCTGTAATTACGCCATGGCAATATTGTAACTGGTTCAATCTCTACTGTATCCACCTCAAGCACAATGTCCGCTTGAGCAACCCTGTCAGTGTAATTTTCCGGTATTACAGTGTGATATCTTTTAAATCCCATAGCCCGGAAAAAAATAGTGTCTCCCGGAGTACTTGTGATTGAATAAATTCCGGTGGGTTCGCTTACGGTTGCACGGCGAAGCTTTTTTGAAACAACAGACACCCCCTGGACAGGCCGGTATAACACATCAGTTACAATGCCGCTCACCTGTATATATCTTCTGGGTTCGTCTTCCTGGCCGGATAACGCTCCACATGAACCGAGAAGAAGAATCATATAAAGATACCTGATCAATCAGACTGGTTTTCATTTGTACTGTTCCGATTGCAAAATAACTAATATTGATTGTAATGGGGAAATCTTTAACTATAATTTAACTATCTGTTTGCTTCTTCTATGGAATTGATTTCCATCATTAAAATCTTAATTTTGCAGACATATTTTTGTCAGGAAATGAAGAAGTTGCTTTTATTGGGAGATGAAGCCATTGCAAGGGCTGCGCTGGATGCGGGAATAAGCGGGATGTATGCTTATCCCGGAACCCCGTCGACCGAAATAATGGAATATATTCAGTCATCGGACGATGCCGGAAGAAGAAAGGTACACCGTGAATGGTCTGCTAACGAGAAAACAGCCATTGAAGCTGCGCTCGGTATGTCATATACCGGCAAGAGGGCTATGGTGGCAATGAAACATGTTGGACTCAATGTCGCAGCCGACGGGTTCATTAATGCTGCAATTACCGGTGTAAATGGTGGTCTTGTAGTTGTTTCTGCCGATGATCCTTCGATGCATTCATCTCAGAATGAGCAGGATTCAAGGTTTTACGCCAAATTTGCCTCTGTCCCTTGTTTTGAACCATCAGACCAGCAGGAGGCATACGAGATGATTTTTGATGCATTCGAAGCTTCAGAAAAATACAAGCTGCCCGTACTCTTCAGAATAACAACCCGGCTTGCTCACTCAAGGGCCAACGTGGAAGTGAGGGATTCAATACCAGAAAAAAAGATCTCGCTTCCCTCTGATCCCCTTCAGTTCGTACTTCTTCCTGCAATTGCAAGAAAGAGATACAGGAATCTTTTATTAGTTTATGATTCCCTGAAGTATGACATAAGGATATCCAGGTATAATAAATATCAGGATGGAACCAGGAGGCAGCTGGGCATTATAGCTTGCGGAATTGCATATAATTACCTGATGGAAAATCTTAATTCGTTCAGTGATATTCCTATATTGAAAATATCATCATATCCTTTTCCTGCCGATTTGATAAAGGATATTTCATCTCGGTGTGAAGAGCTTCTTATTCTTGAAGAGGGAGCACCTGTCATTGAAGAGCTCATCAGGGGGCTTCCTGAGAGAGGATTAACTGTGCTGGGAAGGCTCGACGGCACCATCCCGCGCGATGGAGAGCTTAATCCTGCAATTGTAGCCAAAGCTCTTGGCTTACCCGTCAAAAAAGGATTGCCTGTGCCTGAAATTGTTCGCATGAGGCCGCCTTCATTCTGCAAGGGATGCGGACATTCGGATATGTTCAATGCACTTGTTGAAGCCATTAATCCTTATGGACCCGGCCGGGTTTTCTCAGATATAGGGTGTTACACCCTTGGCGCTCTTCCGCCTTATAATGCAATAAATTCCTGTGTCGACATGGGTGCATCTGTGACTATGGCCATTGGTGCAGCTGATGCCGGACTGTTCCCGTCCGTGGCCGTGATAGGTGATTCTACATTCACGCATTCCGGAATGACGGGACTGCTTGATGCCGTCACCAAGAATTCACCGGTGACCATAATAATATCAGATAATTCGACTACAGGTATGACGGGAGGACAGCAGTCAAAGGCAACAGGAAGGCTTGAGAAAATATGCCTGGGTATCGGGGTTGATCCGGAACACCTCAAGCTTATTTCACCGCTTCGTAAAAATCATGATGAAAATGTAGCAGCTATGAAACACGAATTTGCACATAAGGGTGTTTCCGTGATCATTGCTTCAAGGGAGTGCATTCAGACAGCATCGAAAAGAAAAAAAACTGAAAAAGCTCATTCAGATGAAGAATGATATAATTCTTTCAGGGGTGGGAGGACAGGGTATCCTATCCATTGCCGCTGCAATTGGTCTGGCAGCAGTCGAAAATGACCTGTATCTCAAACAGGCTGAGGTGCATGGCATGAGCCAGAGGGGAGGAGATGTGCAGTCTCATCTCAGGTTATCCGATAATCCCATTGCCTCTGATCTTATTCCTCTTGGTTCTGCTGATCTGATTCTTTCGGTCGAGCCTATGGAGTCTCTCAGGTATCTTCCATGGCTTTCTGAAACAGGATGGCTTGTCACTAACTCGGTGCCTTTCATTAATATCCCGGATTATCCTCCTGTTGAAGAAATCATCGCTTCGATAAAAAAGATAAAAAATCATATTGTAATCGATGCAGATGCGGTCGCAAAAGAATCTGGCTCTTCAAAGGCAGGAAATATAGTGATGCTGGGAGCTGCATCTCCTTTTATCGATATGCCTTTTGAAAGCCTCAGAAGAGCTGTCAGAAACCTTTTTGAGCGCAAAGGTGAAGAAATAGTCAGCGCGAACCTGAAGGCTCTTGAAGCAGGAAGACTATTGTCTGGTAAAAAGAGATGATTTTTCAGAACCTGAAATGGACATTCAGGAATATTCCGTCTGCATGTGGCATATTTTTGGACAAGGGATAAGTGCCCTGGTAATCGAGAGCCATCCTTAAATATTCATTGTACATATACTGGAAGCCGGCAACAATGAACTGCCTGTCGGATTTATAGCTCCATGAAGTGACTTCGGAGAGCTTATTTGATTCGCAATAGTCATACCTACCGAAGATTTCTGTTTTTTCTGAAGTCTTCACCGATCCAGTGGCAGAAATCCCCCAGGAATCCTTGCCCTCGATCTTGTCAGGATTGGTTTTGTATGCCATTTCGCCTCCAATCATTACTTTATCGGTTTTGTATCCGATAAAGCCGATATACAGTTGCTGCCATACGCCGGCAGGATGGTCGAAATCAGCATATAACCTAATGACGCCTTTTTCAACCGGTGTAATATTTAGACCAAGGGAAGTTTTTATGCTGTTGTCGATATGCAGGTTGCTATATCCTTCCCCGTTCATAAGGGTTAAATCTATCTTGAAATTGTCATTTATGATATAATCGGCAGAAAAGCCAAGGTCTGCAACGGTGCTGAAACCGTTAATTGCTTCGAAGTTGTCGGCAACATATCTTTTGCCGTAGAATTTCTGCTGGAAAATGAGCGA
>JBLNAO010000134.1:0-6691 GCA_050259395.1 Chloroflexota bacterium | reverse complement strand
AAATTGTATGAAATATATCCTGGTACCAGTTTTTATGGCCACAGGTATGCATTCAACCATTTATTTAATCCTGGGAAGGTTGAGTAGAAAGAAAAGAGTCATGAATTTGCTGCAGGACAACTACTTACAGCCAATTGGACAAGAAGGCCGTTTCGTATAAAATCGCTAAATCTGAGGAAAAATTACTCGGGAAGATACTCCCGGGCCTTTTTATCGTCGAATTCTTTCTCGGAACGGGCTACAACAGCTGTGGCCAGACAATTTCCAATGACATTGACGGAGGTGCGGGCCATATCCATTAAAACATCAATACCGAGTATAATGAAGATAGGTTCGACTGGTAATCCAAAAGTTACAGCAGTTCCAAGAAGTATAACAAGCGACGCCCTAGATACTCCAGCCACTCCTTTGCTTGTCAGCATTAAGGTAAAGCAGATCAAAAGCTGTTTATCAAACGATAGGTCTATACCTGCAGCCTGGGCCACGAATATTGTAGCAAGGGAGAGATATAGTGTGGTTCCGTCGAGATTGAAGCTGTACCCGGTGGGGATTACGAAAGCAACAATCTTCCGGGGAATACCGAATTTCTCCATTGATTCCATTGCTGATGGAAGGGCAGATTCGGAATTGGAGGTCGCAAAGGCTATTGTTGCAGGTTCTGAAACTGCCCTTATGAATTGTTTAACAGGAATTCTGAAGGTTAGTGCAACAGGCAGTAAGACAAAAAGCAGGAAACAAATGAGCGCTATGTACAGTGTTGCGAGCAGTTTGAAGAGATTATAAAGTATATCAAGCCCCATGTGCCCCACTGTATAGGCTATTGCGGCAAAAACTGCAATGGGGGCATAATACATCACGATATTCGTGAACTTGAACATCACCTCGGCGAGACTTTCGGTAAACCTGATAACCGGTGTACGGTATTTCTCTTTCACCATGGCTACAGCTATGCCGAAGATTATGCTGAATATAACTATCTGCAAAATTTGTCCTTCGTATATCGCTTTCGCAATGTTTTCAGGGAAAACATGCAAAAGAAAATCTTTAGTGTCCTGTGCTTTGATAGTTGTTACAGGGGCCACGTCAGGATTTGGCGGAAGAATAACACCGACCCCTGCTTTGGAAATGTTGATTGCTGCCAGTCCGATGAAAAGGGCAATCGTGGATACTAGTTCAAAATAAAGAAGGGATTTCCATCCCATTCGCCCGATCTGCTTAAGATCGGCGTGGCCTGCAATCCCTACCACAAGTGTTGAAAATAGCAGTGGAGCGATTATGGTCTTTATCAGCCTCAGAAAGATATCGCTGAAAACCTGAAGCTTTTTACCTGCTTCAGGAAGATCGTAACCGAATTCCGCCCCTGCAACCATGCATACCAGTATCCATGTTGTCAGAGATCTTTTACGGTAAGCATAAAGTATCAGTAATGCAACACATAACAGCCTAAAAAACAATAATATTCCGGAAGGTATTTCAAGAAAATTGTTAGCCTTGATCACCAATAGGGCAACCGTGATGGTTACAATCACAAAAAGTACCTTTGGAAAAATTTTCCAGAACCGTGGCATAGGCAGCTAAATAGGGTTTTTTCAGGAATTTATCCGCAATGTCCGGAACAGCCGGAGCCCGGATCGCTTCCGCATGAGGAGCAGGAATGATTGGTCCCGGCAATTTCCTGTTCGGTGGCATCCCTCACTTCAATAATCTTTCCGGTAAAGAAGAGGTCAACTCCTGCCATTGGATGATTGAAGTCCATGCGTATATATTCATCTGTTATTTCATTCACAATGCCGTTCAGGTGATTTCCATCCCCGTCCATCATCGGCACCTGGTTGCCGATCCTGCATATTTCCTCATTCAGTTTGCCATCTTCAGCCTGAAAAACATTAATTGGAACGTTTACGATCATTTCCTCTCTTCTGTCACCATAGGCTTCCTCCGAGTTCAATGAAAATTTAAAATTATCACCCGGCATGAGCTGGTTGATATATGATTCAAATACAGGAAGAAGCCTTCCCGTGCCATATATGAATTGAAGTGGCCTGTCCTCTTGCAAAGATTCAAGTACTCTTCCCGATTTGTCACTTTCCCTTAACTCATAGATAAGTGACACCATTTTATTATTTTCTATTTTCATTTTCACTTTTAAGTTGCGCAAATATAGGGATTTTCATCACATTGCCTGCAATGAGACGAAAGAACTGCCATAATCACTTATGTGCCAGCATGACAATGATAAGGATAACAGCAATGGCGGCAAGTACAGCCAATACGATCTTTGCCGTGCTGAACGGCCTTTCGCCCTGAACTTCTCCCGTTCTTCCGTTGATCAGGAACCTGTATACCTTATCTTTGAAGGAATAAGCGCTTATCCAGATTGGCATCAGAATGTGCTTGAATGTCACGTTTCCATAGACAGTGTTCAATGAATGGATACGCTGATGGTCCCCGCCAATATCCCTTCTGACTGACTCGCTGATGGCATCCTTCATCTTTATCTTGGCAGCTTCGAATCCATCCTTTAGGTCTACCTGGTAACTTTCTGTTTTAAAGCCTGTTAAATATCTCTCATCGAATGGAACGAGATTCTCAGTTCCCCAGGGCTCAAGCTTTTCCACATATTCTCCCGGCAGTGTTTTGCTTGCCACAGAGAGTACGTCATCGAAATTCCTGTCTACATGCCCGCTGACGCTTGTCCAGCTTGTTCTTGTGACTGTTCTGGTTTTCGTCACCATTCTGCCGTTCTCCCTGGCAGTATACGTTTCAGTTGTATGATAATCGGTTCCGCGCTCACCCTGGTAATCGGAGCTGGTCTGGGAATCATACGTCCAGTAAGGGATATAAAGTCCTGTTAGCTTTTCCTTCTGCTGTGCGAATCTCTTCAGCTTGTTTGGCGCAAACCATAATTTGTTAATCCAGGTTCGGAATTGTTCATAAGCTTTTTCGCGACTGACGGAAAAAGGCAGGATTGCTTTTGGTTTGATGGAATGGGTTGAGGTGGCATTTTTGACAACCAATGGTGATCCGCAACAAGGGCAGTTATCTGAAACCACATTCGGGTTGAATGTGGTCTCAGCACCGCAACCATCGCATTTGACTGTAGCTGTCTCCTGTACCGGCGAAGAATTCTCGAATTCCTTTATAAACTTTTCGAGATCGATTTCCTCAATAAGGGCAGCTGATGCAGCAATCTCGTTTTCACTGCCGCAGTATGGGCATTTCAGATGATTTGTGCCGGGAGCGTACTGCAGTTTCCCGCTGCAGTTTTTACAGATTTCAGTCAGTATTCCTTCCTGCTCCATAGTAATAACGAATAGTAATCAGGTTATTTTGAAGGGATTGGAGGAGGAACAGAGCCGAAAAGCGCTGAGAGATCAGGTTGTGATCCTGCCGCTGTCCATTGCGGCATACCCTGCTTCCAGACCAGTGTATCGCGGTTTATCTGGCCGCCAGATGCCATTTGCGTCAGTGTATTGATATCGAATGGACCGGCTTGCTGGCCATTGATTGCAACAAAATACATTACTGCTCCGGGTATTGGCGGGGGCCCTGACTGCTGAGGCTGTTGAGACTGCTGCCCGGCCTGGCCCATCTGGCCCATCATCGCATTTGCCATTCCGAAACCCATTCCCATGCCCATACCTGCAGCCGCTCCGCCACCATTGGGATTATTTGCTGCAGCTTCCATCGACTGAGCGATCTGGAACTGGGTGAACTTGCTCATATCACCTATGATTCCCATGCTGGAACGTTTATCCAAAGCAGCTTCAACGTTTTCGGGAAGTGTAATGCTTGCAACCAGGAATTTAAGAAGCTCGATCCCGTATTCAAGGAACTCCGGCTTCATCTTATTCTCACAGAACTTCGATAGCTCGTCGAAATTCGACGCCATATCGAGGATAGGGATCTTACTCTCTCCGATTGTATCGGTAAACCTTGTCACAGCAACATTCCGCAACTGGTTTGAAATGCTTTCGGTAGTGAATGCACCGTCGGTTCCGGCAATTGTTTTTATGAATAGCCCGGGATCGGATATCCTCATTGTATAATTACCGTTAGCCCTGATCCGAATAGGACCGAATTCAGGGTCCCTGAGCATTACAGGGTTCGGAGTTCCCCAGAGCAGGTCAGTGAACTGCTTGGTATTGACGAAGTATACTTCAGCCAGGAAAGGGCTGTTGAAACCATATTTCCAGCCTTTCAATGTTGTGAGTATCGGAAGGTTCTGGGTTGTGAGAGAATATAATCCGGGCTGAAAGATGTCAGCAATCTGACCTTCATTAATGAATACGGCAACCTGCGATTCGCGCACAGTGAGCTTTGCGCCATTTTTTATTTCATTCTGGTACCGTTCGAAACGGTGAACCATTGTATTCTGTGAGGGGTCGAGCCATTCGATAATATCGATAAACTCTCCACGGAGCTTGTTCATTATTCCCATAATGATATAAGTTAAGTTAGTCCTGGAAACTAAAGTAGTAAAAAAAGTAATGTTGAAGATTAAAAACCTGGAATCATGCAAACAAAAAAGGTTGAACGACCCGGCTCAACCTTAACTGCTTTATCATGAAGGCTCAGAACATGAAGCTTATCCGGAACTCGGGATTGCTGTAGATACCGTAATCATTTTTCACGTCAAGCGCCCATAAAACCATGATATTCAGTGATGATCTCTTTCCAATCTGCTGACTTAGTCCGCCGCCGGCAAGGACGGTGTTGATGCCAAATCTTTTTGCATCATGGGGAGGGTCAGTAAAAAATTGTGACTCAAGACTAAGGTATTGGTCTTCGATATGTCCAACTATATCAGTGTTAGCGCCTATGGGAATCACTGAATTGATATTTTTCAGAAGAGTTAATTCAAGATAACTCTTGCCGCCATAAATGTGAGTTCTGTTCTTGTAGAAGGAATAAAACCTGTAATCGGGACCGGCAGCCACAGCCACCCTGGGCAAAACCCAGAATCCTATCACAGGCGACAATTCTATATCTGTCACACTACCGAACTGCAGACCAAAGTTTCCCCCGTAAAATATTCTCTCGCGAACAGAGGGCGCTCCTTTCCCACCTATCTGGGCTGATAATGAGGACGATATGATTAGAAAAAAAATAATTATCGTTGGATATTTTACTTTATGTGTTCCGGCAATAAACATGACAGTCGTACTATTAATGGGTTTACTCTCTGCAAAAATCCTGCCGTAATCAGCGTTCTATCTTTTCAAAAGAAGCAACTATTCCTTTAATCAACGATGAACTGAATCCATTGTGTTCCATCTCATTCAGCCCCACAATAGTGCATCCTTTGGGTGTTGTTACCCTGTCGATCTCCTTTTCAGGATGCTGTTTTCCTTCGATAAGCAGCTCTGCTGCCCCCCTGACTGTCTGATTCACAATTGCACTTGCTGTCTTGGCATCGAAGCCGATCTGTATCCCTCCCTGGATCATCGCCCTGATGAACCTGAGAGCGAATGCAACACCGCAAGAGCCAAGGATTGTTGCGGATTCCATCAGTCCCTCGTCAATGACCATTGCAGTGCCGATATTTTCGAAAAGCGACTTAACCCTGGCTACAACGTCGGCATTTTCACCATTGTGGCTTAAACAGGTGACAGAACTGTTCACGCTTGCCGATATATTCGGCATTGCCCTGAATACCGGCAACCCAGGGTAGGTTTCATCCTTGATCCTGCTGATCGGAATCCCTGTTGTGACAGATATGAGGATGTGCTTATCCGGATCGAGATGATTGCGGATCTCGCTGAGCACTCCGGAGAAGTTGTAGGATTTGACGGCAATAACAACTATCCTTGATTCTTTGACGGCCAATATGTTATCGGATGTTATCTTAACTCCTGATACTGATGAATTACCAGGCAACACAATGTTCCGTTTTGTAGCGATTATTCTTTCAGGCCCTATCATTTTTTGCCTCAGTATGCCTTCTATCAGAGACATTCCTATGTTGCCGCACCCCAGCACGGCAATCCTGTCGTTATTCATTTGATTGATCTTAGATGAACGAATTTAAACAGTTAACAGCATTACCGGAAGATTGTTCTCATTAATAATTGATGCAGTAAATGAGATTTAATATCTTAGTATATATTTTTAAAGTGAATGAATATAGTAGTCAATGGCGGAAGCAGGGGAATAGGCAGGGAAGTTGTCCGGAACCTTGCCGGTGATGCTTCAAATAAAATAATTGTTACGGGAAGAAGCCGCAATGCCTTGGCAGATCTTTCGCGGAGCCATGGAAATGTTATCTCCCTGGTTACTGACCTGTCTGATTTCGACTCGCATTCCCATGATTATTACGAATTCGTGACATCTGAATTTGCATCTGTTGACATACTCATCAACACAGCAGGACTTCTGATATCAAAAAAATTTCAAGAATTTACCAACAGTGACGCGAGGAAGATAATGGAGACCAACTTTTTTGGTCCGGTATCGGTGATCAGGTTGCTGCTGCCCTTGATGAAAGATGGAAGTCATATTGTGAATATTTCGAGCATGGGGGGTTTCCAGGGAAGCTCCAAGTACGCAGGGCTCTCTTATTACAGTGCTTCAAAAGCTGCAATAGCCTGTCTTACAGAATGTCTTGCCCCGGAATTGAGTGCTGCAGGAGTCAAGGTGAATTGCCTTGCCCTCGGATCTGTTCAGACTGAAATGCTTGAAGAAGCCTTCC
>JBLNAO010000133.1:0-14906 GCA_050259395.1 Chloroflexota bacterium | reverse complement strand
GCTTCTGACGGCAAGATACCGGTTCATTCGAGGTGGGAAAAGAAAATTGCAGAAGGCAAGATTGCACCCGACACACTCCTCACACTGGCAGGTCTTGCTTCATTTACCGCCGATCAGCAGGCGCTCGATGAAAGAATCAGGGGAATTATTGAGGTTTAGACCGCTGCCGTATAATTTCGTATAAAAGTATCCCGGCTGCAACAGAGACGTTAAGCGAACCGATCTTGCCGGTCATTGGGATACTTACCCTCTGATCTGCAAGCGACAGCAACTCCCGGCTTATTCCCTTGTCCTCAGAGCCCATTACCAGAACGCCCGGTCCCGACAGGAGAGCCTTGTCGGCAGTTACATCGGATCTTTCCTCGGCACAGATCACCTTGAGACCGGAATCCTTCAGGAACTCAATTGTCCTAACAATGCTCTTCTCCCTGCAAACAGGAAATGAATGAAGAGCTCCTGCAGACGTCTTGACAGCATCGGCTGTTATACGCGCTGAACCCTTTTCAGGGATTATGATCGCATGTGCGCCGAGAACCTCTGCTGTCCTTACAATTGCACCGAAGTTCCTTACATCGGAAACACCGTCGAGAGCAATCAGAAGCGGATCTGCTCCCTGCTCATAGATCATCGGAAGAAGATTTGTAATATGCTGATATTCAATTTCTGAGAGCCAGGCAAGCACGCCCTGGTGATTCTTCCTTGTTACTATTTCGATTCTTTCAACCGGTACTATCTGGTATACAACCTCGTTCTTTTTGACTTCTGTCATCAGCTCATGGTAGAGCGGTCCCTGCAATCCCTGTTTTATAAGCAGCCTGTCAATTTGCTTACCTGCTTTAATTGCCTCTATAACCGGCCTCAGCCCGAAGATTACGTCTTTTTCTTTTTGCATCAGTAAATAAATGTGTTTAAATGTCTTCAGGATTATCGAGCCTGAAGACCAGGCCTTTCCTCCAGCTTGCAATAGCCTGATCCCAGAATGTCACAAGGGTTTCACTGCGGGCAAGATAATAATCATTGTCGGAAAAGATATTGTCTTTCTTCCTGAAATTGAAGAATATGTAATCATCCTTTACGCTGAACCTGCCTCCCCATGAAGATCTCATCACGGGCTTTCTGTACCCCCAGCTCTCGCCTTCAGCAGATTTATAAACCTTATCCGGCGGCCCATAGATTATGTAGATCATCCCCCTCTCGGTTCTCCAACCTTCCTTGTATGATGTGAAATAGTAATTCGAATAAAGCACCCGTGTGTAGTAGATCCGTATGAGTTCCCTGGATTTGTCAACATTCCCTCCCATCCTGATCCAGAAATCATCGAGAGCCATTTTCGGCTTTGGCGATGTTCTCAGGTTGTTAAGCTCATCCTGTGAAGCAAGATAAGCCAGTGGTTCGATCATTGTCTCAGGACTTGTCATTGAGGGATATTCCTGGCCCAGGTTAAGGAAGGTAAAGCCATCCTTCAGTTTGGGATTTACGGAGCACAGGTAAATTCCCTGATCAGGGAACATCAAAGGCTCTCCTGTCGAATACGGGATCACAAAAACAGTGTCGGGATCGTAATCAAGCGTCTTTTCTGGAAGCAGCATTGAAGGGGGATCCGGCACAGGAGCGAAGGGGGGATAATAAGAAATGTATAGGCTGTCGGCAGGCCCTCTCATGTAAATAAGATTCACGTATTCATTCTGTTTAAGAACCGGATTGAATATCAGATTTTTTTCAAAATGACCACGTGCGGTGAAATTATACTTGTTGAACTCCGACAAAGTGTTGAAAGGAACAAACGACTGTGTGACAGAAAGCCGGAGCTTGTCGAGGATCTTTATCTCAGTCATGTATTTGTTTCCGGGCTCTACCTGCAGCTCGGTGGTGTAAACATACTCAGCCTTCGCCGTTTCTTTCACAATGCTGAGATTGAGCACCGATGTGTCGGCAAGCATCGTTCCTGCAGTGACATTGAAAAGCTTGATTGTTACAAGCATCATGGCCATCGGTACGCCCCTCGGGTTGGCTTCCGAAAAGAACAGGTCTGAGGAAAAAAACTTCACGGAAAATTCTGCAGAATTCTCTGATTTGTCAATGATGCTGTACCTCGGACTGATCGGGTTTTTGGTAGGATTATACAGGTAGGAGAGATCTTTGGAATCCACCGAAGATTGCGTAGATCTGCATGATCCCATAATGATGATTATTGCCGCAAGACCTGCGAGCAGCATGTATTTTACAGAATGCCGGATCATTGTCTGGTTTCTTATTCTTACTTTTTCACTTGTGGCTTCCAAACCATTCTCACTCTGCACAATTCCTTATTATCATCCTTTCTGAATATCGAATGATTGAAGCTGCCTTCACCATCAGCTGATGTCCTGATTATTACCTCCTCATCATACTTTGATTCTGCAAGATAGTTAATTTCAATGGATTGTGGATCATTTTTCATGAGGAATCCGAGATCATAACTATCTGAGATCCATCTCAGGTAAACAGCATTGTTTGTGTGAAGGTTAATATCGAGATCGCTTGTTTTTATCCTGAAACAAAGGTTGGTCTCACCTTGTTCAACGGCAGCTTCAAGTTTTGTTGCATTTCTTATTTCAAACTTTTCAGGGGTCGGCAATATCCTTCCTGCGAAAAGTATTTCAGGCCTCTGTACCTTCTTTGTAACCTTATCGAGAATGAGCCACGATGATGAGGCATATGCCAGGATATGACCATCAGGATACATGATTTCATAATTTCTAAGGGCGAAAAGCCTGTCTGTTCCGTTTGGCCAGGTCCTGATTACAATATCATCCTCCCATTCAGGAAGATGATAAATTTCCGCATAAAGCCTCGACAGCACCCAGAAGCTGTTATGCTCCGTCAGGTCATTTCTTCCGTAGCCCAGATTTTCGGCATGATCGGAGGCTATGTCCTGCATGTAATTGAACAATGACTGAATGTTCAGCTTTCCATTTGGCCCGGTTTCATAGACATGAATTCGGTATGGTTTTTCGAATTTGGGAAACATCTATTGATTGCTTTTAAGGAATTCGTCTATTTCCTCGCTGTACTTTGTCCAGTTGTTCATTTCCCCGTTCAGCTGTTCCCTGAGCTCCTGGTATTTCATATAATTCTGCTCATGGATGTCAGAGGAATTCCCCGGTTCCATAAACGATTTATCGACAGCTTTTATTTCTCCTTCGAGCTGTTCAATGCGGGCCTCACATTCTTCAATCCTCTTGCGAAACTTCCGCAAATTTCTCTCATACTCTTTCTTCTCGAGGTATTTCTGCTTGTTTGAAGAGAGATTTTCAGGCACATCGCTTAGCGCCGCAATTTTTTCTTTCTTTTCAATCTCCTTGAGATTGTCGATTTTTTTATTTCTCAGGAAGTCGTAAATGCCACCAAGATGTTCCTTGATCCTGTTGTTCCTGAATTCATAAACCTTGTTGACGATGCCATCGAGGAAATCCCTGTCATGTGATACGACGATGAGTGTGCCGTCGAATTTGATGAGCGCTTTCTTCAGTATGTCCTTCGAACGCATGTCGAGGTGGTTCGTGGGTTCATCGAGCACAAGCAGGTTGATGGGCTCGAGAAGCAGCTTAACAAGTGCAAGCCTTGAACGTTCGCCGCCTGAAAGCACCCTTACCTTTTTCTCTACATCATCTCCCCTGAAGAGAAAAGCACCCAGCATGTCCCTGATCTTAGTCCTGATGTCTCCCTTGGCTATCTCATCGATTGTATTCAGAACGGTATTGTTCTCGTCGAGAAGCTCATCCTGGTTCTGCGCAAAATATCCGATCTTTACATTATGGCCGATCTTAAGCTCACCTGTATGGTCGAGCTGACCCACAATTATCTTTGCGAAAGTTGTTTTTCCCTCGCCGTTACGGCCGACAAATGCCACTTTTTCACCTCGTTGTATCTTGAAGCTTATGTGATTCAGCACATTCAGATCCCCGTAATTCTTTGAAAGTTTTTCAGACTCAACGAGGACGGTCCCTGATCGTGGTGCAGGAGGAAACCTCAGGTTAATTGCGCTTGTGTCCTCCTCGTCGATTTCTATTCTTTCAACCTTGTCGAGCTGCTTGATCTTTGATTGCACCTGGACGGCCTTGGTGGCTTTATACCTGAACCGCTCGATGAATTTCTCAGTGTCACCGATCATTTTCTGTTGGTTCCGGTACGCGGCAGCCTGCTGGTCTCTTCTTTCTTTCCTCAGAACCAGGTATTTCGACCATGATGCTTTATAGTCGTATATCTTACCGAGTGAAATCTCAATGGTTCTTTTTGTAACGTTGTCGAGGAAGGCCTTGTCGTGGGAAACAAGAACGACTGCACCGGGATAACCTGCGAGGAAAGTTTCCAGCCATTGGATTGACTCGATGTCGAGGTGGTTCGTAGGCTCGTCAAGAAGGAACAGAGAGGGTTTTTTCAGCAGGATCTTGGCAAGCTCGATCCTCATCCTCCAACCGCCGCTCAGCTCGCGGGTAGCACGATCGAAATCCTTCCTTTCGAAACCGAGGCCGAGAAGCGTCTGCTCTGCTTCGGCCATGTAATTGCTGCCACCTAAGATCCTGTATCGTTCTTCAATTACGGTCAGATGATCGCAAAGCCTTAGATATTCCTGAGATTCATAGTCTTCCCTCCGTGCAATTTCAGAGCTGATATGCTCAATTTCCTCCGAAAGGCCGATGATCTCACCAAATGCTGTAATAGTCTCGTTCATTACGGTTGTCGTATCATCCACCTTCATCTGCTGAGGCAGGTACCCCAGGGTGATATCCTTAGACATGTCTATCGTTCCTGACGAGGGACTTTGCAGTCCGGCTATAATTTTCAGCAGTGTGGATTTTCCCGCACCGTTTTTTCCGGCAAGACCGATCCGGTCCTGATCGTTTATCAGGAATGAAACATTTGTCAACAGATCGAAGCTTCCGAATGAAACGGTTATATCCTGGACAGAGACCATAAATCAAATTAGTGGGTGCAAATATAAGGAATTACCCTGAACCAGACTTTTTCCTGACAATAATGCACTATTCGCATTCGTGCATTCGTGACAAACAAATTGAAAATCAGCCACTAATGCACTAATTCCTTCGCGCATGGCCCTCCTGATGAATGCTTCAACGTGGTTGGCCGTGTGAGGGCATTCGTGCATTCGTGGCTAATTAACCGTGAGATGAAGAAATCGCTTAATTTTTTAAAAATTTCCTCAGTACAATTCTTCCCTGATACCTCAGCCTCACAAAATAGAAGCCTTTCGCAAGATCTCCGACGTAAAAGCTAATCTGAGATTCGCCTGAAACATTCCCTGACTTCAGCAATGTCCCTGAAAGGTCAAGTATTTCCATGGATTTCACTCCCGAAGATACTTTGATGTTCAGGTAATCTCCGGCTGGCACAGGGTACAATTCCGGACTTGTTCTGACATCATCGTTCAGGCCTGTGGCCAAACCTTCCTCAAAGACAAAATCGTCCCAGTATGTGATACTGTTTATATAGGTGCGCACTTCGAAGTACAGGGCAACTGCGGAAGCAGGAGCTGTGACATTTGTAGTGAACTGTGCCCAATCAGGCGATGACAGATATGTACCAGGACGAAGTATATCATCCGTGGCGGCATCTGTGATGCTGTTGCCGCCTGTATCCTTCCAGTAAGACCACAACCTTGCACCGGATCCGGTAGTGGGCACACCCGTGCGGTAGAAGAATGACAGATTGTAGCTTTTACCGGGAACTACCGTGATCATCTGCCCAAGATCACCCCTTGAGCTTGCACTGCCGACATGGATGCAGGAATATGATCCTGAGTGTATAGCCGACAATTCTGTAGAACATTTTGTTGCTGTTGTCCATCCGGTAGGTTTTGTCGTACTTTCCCAGGTTTCAAGACCTGGATTTACAACGAGGTTTTGTGATTGTGCGGAGATTAGTAAAAAAACAAGCAGCACGAAAAAAGCAGTTTTCTTCATAACAGTTACATTTAATTATTGTTATCTGTCTGAAACTTGCCAGCGAGACAAGATTTCAGAGCTAATTTCATCCAAATATTCATAAAAGTCAATGGCAGCAACAAAATATTTCATATCAGTGTGTTGCGTGGGCACTGACCGGAAAAATTTGGCTATATTTGAGAATGCCTGGTTGAACAATCAAATCATACGCTATGCCGCTTAGAAAGTATCCTGAACGCTTATTTGCGATATTCGTTTTTTCCGTTTTTCTGATCACCTCCTGCAGGAAGGAAGAGGATCAGGTAGAAAATAAATATTTCGTCTCGAAGGAAATGATCACTTCCTATAATGAAAGTTACATAACCAGCCTTATCGAGGCTGCGTCTGCAATTTTCAACGTGAATGTTGATCTCAGGCCACTGGTCAGCACCGGGGTGGAACTCTACAAGGTGGTTTACGAAACTACAGTAGAAGGGAATAAGATAAAAGCATCCGGGCTCGTTTGTGCACCCACGGAGCAGGGTGATTATCCGGTGCTTTCATTTCAGAATGGGACAAACACCCGCAATTCAAATGCACCGAGTAATTTCCCCCAGGATTATGGTTTCCAGATGGTTGAAGTTATTGCTTCGATGGGATATGTAGTTGTAATATCGGATTATCCGGGATTCGGCGAATCGAAGCAGATACCTCATCCTTACCTTGTGGCAGAGCCGACAGTGAGATCGATTGTTGATATGCTTTATGCTGTCCGCGAGATGGATGCAGAGCTTCCCAATATAAATGTAAAAAATGAATATTACCTGATCGGGTACTCACAGGGAGGATGGGCAACTTTGCAAATGCACAAAGCCCTCGAGCTCACGTACAAGGATGATTTTAACCTGCAGGGAACCAGTGCAGGTGCAGGTCCGTATAATATTTACCTGCTGATGCAGAAGATACTGAGCCAGGAAACGTTCCCGGAACCATATTATATAGGATATGTAATCAACGGATATAAATCGTATAACCAGTTTACAAACCCGGTATCTGATCTCCTCAACGAGCCTTATGCCTCAAGAGTAGGCGGCCTTTTCAACGGCACTCTGAATGCGGGACAGATAAACGCGCAGCTGACCACCAACATCAGAAATCTGGTAAATGCTGATTTTCTTGCAGGCTTTGCAACATCACCAAAATATGCATCAGTGCGGCAGGCAATGATCGACAACAGCATTGCTCCATGGCATACAAACATCCCCTTGCTTCTGATACACGGTGATGCCGACACCCATGTCGATCCTTCAGCCACGGAAAACATGTATGAGGGGATGATCCAGGCGGGTACACCGACGACTGTCATAAAAAAGGTAATTCTTCCGGGCGCTGATCATTCTTCAGGTGTGGTTCCGGCATTGATCCAGGGATTCCTTTTTATAAACGACATCAGGAATTCAAATAACTGATATATCTCAGTTTGCACCGGCTCAGCAGGTTCGCGAATATTCACTAAGTTTGCGGCATGGGAAGAAAAAAAGGTCTGCCATTGCTGGAAAAGGTTAAAATCACTGATATTGGTTCTGAGGGAAATGCTCTTGCGAGAGTCGAAAACATGGTGGTGTTCGTTCCTATGCTGATTCCAGGCGACGTGGTGGATATTCAGGTTATAAGGAAAAGAAAAAAGTTCATGGAAGGCAGAGTGGTGAGATTCCATGAATATTCACCGGACAGAATAAAACCGCGCTGCATCCATTTTGGGGTTTGCGGAGGCTGTAAATGGCAACATCTGCCTTATCCTCTTCAGCTTAAGTTCAAACAGAAACAGGTTACCGATAACCTGACGAGGATTGGAAAAGTAGGGCTGCCTGAAGAAAATCCGATTATAGGGTCTCCCAACCTGTATCTTTACAGGAACAAGCTGGAATACACTTTCTCACACAAACGCTGGCTTACAAATGAAGAGATACAATCTTCAGATGAGATAAAACGCGAGGACGGACTTGGCTTTCATATCCCGGGGTTGTTCGATAAGGTCCTTGACATAACCGAATGTCATCTTCAGCCTGAACCAACAAATGAATTGAGAAATGCAATAAAAGAATATGGTGTAAAAAATAACCTTGAATTTTTCGACCTGCGGGAGCAAAGAGGCTTTCTGAGGAACCTTATTGTGAGGAATAACCTTGAAGGCGATGTCATGGTAATTGTTGTCTTCTTCCGCGACGATAGAAATGAAAGAGAGAAGCTGCTGGACTTTATCAGCGCGAAATTTTCCCGCGTCACTTCACTGATGTACATAATCAATTCCAAGAAGAACGATTCTTTGGGCGATCAGGAGCCTGTTCTTTACAAGGGAAACGATCATTTGATTGAGAATATGGGAGGATTGAAATTCAGGATCGGTCCGAAATCATTCTACCAGACCAACACAAAGCAGGCGTATGAACTTTATAAAACTGCTCTTCAGTATGCGGGATTGACAGGGAAGGAAGTCGTGTATGATTTGTATACAGGGACAGGCACGATCGCGAATTTTGTAGCCGGTAGTGCCGCAAAGGTTGTTGGAATAGAGTATGTTGAGGAGGCCGTGAGGGATGCAAGGATAAATTCAGAGCTGAATGGGATAAAGAACACTGCATTTTTTGCTGGTGATATGAAGGATGTGCTATCGGATGAATTTGTTTCTGTGAACGGCAAGCCGGATGTGATAATAACTGACCCGCCCAGAGCCGGCATGCATGAGGATGTTATAAATGTTATTCTCAAAACATCACCGGGGAAGATCGTTTATGTCAGTTGCAACCCCGCAACACAGGCCAGGGATGTGTCTCTGCTCTCGGCTTCCTACAATATAAAGGCGATCCAGCCTGTCGACATGTTTCCGCACACTCATCATGTTGAAAATGTTGTGTTGCTCGAAAAGAAACAAAACGAAATAGGGTAATTTATTTTGAACTTAGCCCCTGATTTCCTATTTTTGTCCGCGCTCATCAGGAACCCGGGAATTACGGGCTCTGTCTAATGGAGAGATGGGTGAGTGGCTTAAACCAGCAGTTTGCTAAACTGCCGTATGGGTAACTGTACCGGGGGTTCGAATCCCCCTCTCTCCGCAACACCAATTGCTCCCCCCGCCACCGCGGGGGGATTTTTGTTTTCAACCGTCCGAGCCAGGCTTCGCTGAGCGAAGGAAGGTTGAAAACAAAAATAGGTATGAGCGCAGCTCATACCGTAGCAATTGGTGTTGCAGGGCCTCCCCCCGGGGATCACAGCCGAGCGAAGCGAGGCTGTAATCCCCCTGTCAATCTTTAAGCGGGAATCTCCCCCCGGGGATCACAGCCGAACGCCTTTGTCCGCCGGAGCTTCAGCACAGGCGGAAGCGAGGCTGTAATCCCCCTGTCAATCTTAAGCGAGAATTTTCCTTCATGGATCACTGTAATCCCCTGACGCTCACTTCGGCTGCCGCTCAGTGAGCGTCCCGGAACCTCAATGTGCAAAGCGAAATGAGAAACCCCACGCGATCTTGCAGCCACCTCTCTCCCTGAATCCCTCTTCCCCGAAGTGGGAGAGAGACAATTCTGGCCGAAATTTATTCACTTACAATTTCCGGAGTCTGCTCACTGAGCGAAGTCGAAGTGAACTGAGCGAAGTCGAAGTGAGCGGGTGGGGTACATAACATTCAATTAAAATCGGTAAATTTGGTTGCAACTTGACAATTATGCCAAAACAAAGTGCAGGTATCCTACTCTACAGGCAGGGGACAGGTGGTCCGGAATTTTTTCTTGTTCATCCCGGCGGTCCTTTCTGGGCAAAAAAAGACCTTAATTCATGGTCTGTTCCAAAAGGTGAGTTTCCGGAAGATGAAGATCCCCTTTCTGCAGCGAAAAGAGAATTTGAAGAGGAAACCGGCTTCATCTTATCAGGAGGATTCATGGAACTTTCTCCTGTCAGGCTGAAAAGCGGAAAAAAGGTTTATTGTTTTGCAATTGAAGGAGACATCGAACCTGCAGCAATAAAAAGCAACACCTTCGAAATGGAATGGCCGCCGAAATCAGGAAGCAGGCAGTCATTTCCCGAAGTTGACAAAGCAGCATGGTTCGACAGGGAGACAGCTGTAACAAAAATAAATGAATCTCAGGCTGCCTTTATAGAGGAGCTCCTCACACTGATTAAGAGATGAAAGCTGCGGAAATGAAGATCAGCATTATAGAAGTATCCCGGCAAGCGCTGCAGAAATGTACGAGGCCATTGTACCGCATATCATTGCTTTGAATCCAAGCTTTGCAAGATCTGCCTTTCGCTGGGGCACAAGTGTCCCTATTCCTCCTATCTGTATTGCAATAGAGCTGAAGTTCGCAAAACCGCAAAGTGCAAAACTGGCGATGACTATCGATTTCGCGCTCAGGACACCCTGCTGGATCATCGGTGAAAGATCAGAATAAGCTACGAATTCATTTATAACCATCTTCGTACCCATAAGAGATCCCACGTAAAGCGATTCAGAGGGAGGAACACCCATAACGATTGCAAACAATCGGAAAAACGCACCCACAACATCCTTCAGTTTCAGCGCATCAACGTTCAGTCCTATGGCATCGAGAGAAATGCCGGTCCATCCGAGGAACAAGCCGAAATAGCCGAGCAAAGCATCAAGTAGTGCAATGAGTGCAATGACGCCTATGAGCATGGCAATTACGTTAATGGAGATCTTCATGCCGTCGGTTGCACCATGAGAGATGGCGTCCATGATGTTTGTGTATTCGGTCTTCACTTCCAGCTTGACTCTTCCCTTCGTTTCCGATTCCTGCGTTTCGGGATATACAATTTTCGATATCACCAGCGCTCCCGGAGCAGCCATAAGGCTGGCGGCAAGAAGGTAAGATGCCGGCACCCCCATGGAGATATAAACCGCCATCACGCCGCCTGCTATGCAAGCCATGCTACCCGTCATTGAAGCGAGCAGCTCGGACATTGTCATCCCTGAAAGATATGGGCGGATCATAATCTGGGCCTCCACCTGGCCTACAAAGGCGCTGGCAACATTCGAAAGGGCTTCACTGCCGCTCACCCTCATGGCCCAATGTACAAAACGTGCAATTACAGCAACTATTCTCTGCATCAGTCCTACATGATATGCCATTGCCACAAGCACACAGACAAAGATTATAGTTGGAAGAAGTATAAATAGAAAGACTCCTGCTTTTACAATTCCTTCAGGAAGTATCTGTGTGATTTTTGTTAGATCACCAAAAACAAATAATGATCCCTCCTGTGAGAAATCCAGTAGCTTATTTATGGCCTGACCCAGCCAGAAGAAGATCTTCTGCCCCAGAGGTACCTTTAGTATGAATATTGCAAGTACGAGCTGCAACAACATTCCCGTTACAACTACCCTGTAATTGATCTTCTTCCTGTTGTTTGACCATAAGAAAGCAAGCCCGAGGATTATTACTATTCCAATGACACCTGTGAACCTTCCCATATTACTATGAATTAAGAGGTGGTAAACCTAATCTTTTTTTCGATTCAGGCTTACCGGCTTGAGGATGAATTTAACAATCAGGTATAAACCGCTATCTGCCCGTTCCTTGGAAGGGCCCGGTAGATTATCTTAACATCGTCGCGGGGTATCCTGATCTTTATGTAAGGATGATATTCGGGTACCCGGAACAAAGCGGCGCTTTTCAGGGAACTCCATGCAGTGTTCAGCCTGTCCCTGAGGTCGAACCTGAAAGTGCTGCCCTTTTCGGCAGGTTTGTCAAGCTCTTCCTGGTAAACATATATCCTTAATCCGTTTGAGACTTCAAGAATGCAGTTGACATGCTCAACTATCGAAGTGTCGGGTATCACATCGGGCTGATATTCTGAAGTGTCCTTCGGTGCAATCTTGATCATAACAGGCTCTTTCTTTATAGTGGATATTGCATTTTCTACAGAAAGAGGTTGTGAAAGCATATTGTAGATCGAATTGCGATCGCTGTTCCTGAGAATAGAGCTTATGTTGTAGCTGCTGATCCTTGCAGAATGTACAGTAACACCGCTTATCTCGATAGCTGCAGTACTGTCCTCAAGGTTGATAGCAAGATATATTGAATCGGTCTGAGCCATCAGGGTTTTGGCCTGCACATATGCCTTTTCCTTCAGTAGAGATATGTAAGCGGAATCAGTATATATATTTTCGTTTATCTTTTCGTTCTCTTTTGCAACCGGTCCGTATGCATTTACAATAAGTTCCATTTTCCTTACGGGTCCAAGAACTGAAATGACTGCATAATAAATAAGGAATGCTGCCAGTGCGCCTGCAATGACGTAGACAGTAATCCTTCCCTTCCTGCTTTTGTTAACTTCTTCCATTTACCTCAGAAAATATATACTTTAGATCCGACGCTAAGAGTATTGAAAATAACTTCAAGATCCTCATCATTGAGTCTGACGCAGCCATGCGTAACAGGCATGCCCAGAAATCTTTTATAAATTGTTCCGTGGATCAGATAGCCGTCGCCAATAGCCAGAGCATAGTCGCCAAGTACACCATATTCGTATCTTGAAGGATCGTTCGCTGAAGGAATGGGGAGCCCTTCTTCAACAAAAGCCCAGTCGGGTCTTCTCCAGACAGGGTGAGTTGTCTTTCCCTGGATCCTGTATTTGCCTTTCGGAGTCTTGAATATCCATTTCTTGTCTCCTTCTGCCGACTTCAGCATGGTGTAGCTTCCTGAGCTGCAGAAACCTTCCCTCAGGAGCTGCTTGTTTGTATAAAGGAAGAACCTGTTTTCTGTGGTGTTTATAACCACATATGACTGACCCGAAGTGTAGCTGTTGTATTTCCTTGTCAGGCGCTGCATATCCCTGCTGAGAAGCGACATTTGTTTCTTATAAAGCGCATCCTTCTTCAATTCAGGATCGCTGGCAACAATTGTTTTCCCCACGGTTATATTTTCCTTCAGGTAAGGAACAAAATAAAGAACAAATGCCACAACAGCGATTACAGAAAGGAATGAAGCCAGGACGATAACTATCGCCTTTATTGTTTTTAACAGCCTGGCGTTTCTGAAAATTTTCTGAAGCTGCTCATTTAAAACAACAAGAATGCCCCTGAACTGGGGAACTTCAGCTGATAAGGCTTGTTGTGGGCCGGTATCCGGTAATTTTTCCTCTTCCATTATCTTTTCAGTATTTCAGGAAGATCGATCATAGATCCCACAATTGTAACCGGTGTTCCGGGTACAGTGACTCGGTAAATCAGATCCATCTCCTTATCTGTAAGGGCAATACATCCTTCCGTCCAGTCAACCCCTCTCCCACCGTTGCCATGTATCTCAATCAGTCCTCCTATTTTGGCTGATGAAGGCAATGTTCCCTTTGAAATCTCAGATTTAAATCTTGCAATATCCTCGGCATTGGGATAATCGAGCAAAAGAGCCTTGTAATATTTTGTTTTGCGGCTGTCAAACTTCTTTGTTATCCGGTACATGCCTTCAGGTGTGGCATGATCTCCTTTTTCTCTTTTATCGCCTACCCAGTTTTTCCCTAACTCGGCATTGAACTCCATTTTTTTCACGCCTTTCAGGTAAACATACAATTTGCGCGAAAATTTATCAATAATAATTGAATAACCTCCTGTATTCCGGGAATCCCTGATAGTTTTATCTGTCCATCCTTTCCACTGCTGATAGGATTTGAAATAATTCCTCAGGTTTTCGGAGGCGGTTTCGAAAGATGAAGTAAGGAGGTATTCCGATTCGGTAACAAAGCGGTTTGCCTGGAGGTAATGGCCTTTTGAGTAATTCACCTCAGCTTCCTCGAGAAGCATTTTACCACGGGAGATCCTGTTCCTTGTTTCTGACTCGAGAGGATATGCATTAAACAGCTTGTTAATGCCGTCAACAAGCTTATTGAGCGAATCGATCTTCTGGTTTGCCTTTGCTTTGAGCGTTGAAGTGTTGCTTTTCGAACTTTCAGTAGCCTGGACAGCCTTTTCGGCAGTCAGGGTTGCAAACTCGAGCACTCTTTCATAATCCCTGAAAAAAATGAACCTTTCGTTCTGCCTCTTCCAGTTAGCCATTGCTGAGTCATAGTTTATCCTGGCTTCGTTGAAAAGCCGGCTTGAATATGTATCTGCATTGTTTTTCCCTGCATCGGCGAGGCACTGCCTGGCATACTCCATTTCTGCAGCCGGAGGTTCAGGAGTAAGGAATATCATCGACACTATCACAATACCCAGGAATAATGCCAATAAAATGATTACCAATATCTTTCTCCTGACTTTTTTCATGCTGATTTGCGAAGATCTTAAAAAAAACCCCGGGCACTACCCGGGGATTTTTATCATGAATTCTTGTTCAGATATTATCTTCTGACTTTTGCAATAGCGTCTTTCAGCTCGGTATTGATACTGACTGCTCTTTCGTTGGAAGCTTTAACTTTGTTGAGGGCATCCATAAAGGCGCCTTTATCATACATAGCCTGTGCTTCAGCAGCAGCGGTTTCGATAGTAGCCATCTCTGTTTTGATCTGCTCGAGTACAGCTGCACCTTCTTTACCGCGGGGAGCCTTGGTGATGAGAGTTTTGTTCTCCTCAACAACGGTCTTCATGCTGGCGATTGAAGCCTCAACCTCTTTTTTAACTTCTTCTTTCTTAACAGCAGCGTTGGAAGCAACCTGGTTTGCAAGAGCTGAGGTCTGCTCAAGTTTAGCCTTTACTGGACCAAATTTCTTGAACATTTTTGATTCCTGAACCTGGATCTCGGCATTGATTGCATTCATTGAGTCCTGTACGGCTGCAAATTCAGCGGGCAGGTAAACTTGAGCTTCTGCTGTTTTTGCAGCTTCAATAGCAGCATTTGCAGCATCGATTTCGGCCTGTGGTTTTTTGCCACAACTTGCAAGGACTACAACCATTACTATGGCTGCCATTCCCATAAAAACTTTGTTTTTCATTTTTTTGTAACCTTTAATACTTGTTTATTTAACAACTTCCGTTTA
>JBLNAO010000132.1:0-10894 GCA_050259395.1 Chloroflexota bacterium | reverse complement strand
TGAGGAATAAACATTCTCCAGTCGAGAGTAATACTGTTCTGGTTTGATGCAATAACACCCTCAAGTCCTTTGAATAGCACATCGAATTCGACCATGTACCTGTCAGGTTCAAGAGTGTAATTGTATTCGATATAACCGTTATCAGTCGCATTAAGCCTGAGCTGCAATGTTTTCGGTTCCGAACCGACTGTAACAGTCTGCTCTTGTGTTACAGGGGTGAAATACAGGTTATTCGTCTGAATGGCCTTGTTATCGGTTGTGAAGAAGTTGAAGCCAAAAACGGTCGAATCGCCTGAAAACAAAATTAACGGCTTGCCATCCCAGGTCTTATAATCCTTAAGTCTCGCCGAATAAACCTTCCCGCCTTTCAGGGCAATCTTAAGTTCCACTTTGCTGTTTTCGAGAGTGACATAATCATCCTGTCCCTGCGCTGCTGCAGAGAATACGCCCAGCTGACCCGGTTCCGGAGTCTTTTCTGTGACTGGATTCAAGTCCTGCTTCAAAGGCACGGATAATCTGGAACTATCTGCACTGATTGTATCGGCTGAAATGCCAAGCTTCTGGTTAATCTCGTTAAGTTTTGAAACTATAGCTGGCTGATTCGGCTTTAGCCTCAGGGCTTCGTAATAAGCGGTCCTTGCTGTTTCAAGCTCTCCTTTTGCGTAACTCATGTCCGCCTCGGCAACAACGTTCTCGTATGCCTTATTCAACCTGTGATTGTTATACAGGCTGAATCCTATGAAAATTGCAAAGATCAGAGCAAGCCCTGTAATTGTATTCCTGTCCATTATTAAAATACGATGTTAATAGTTTTTAAACGGTTTAAAGTGAATTTATTATACTTCGTTGAATATTTAATCCTGTTTGCTGATGCAGGCCTTTACAAAGCTTACGAAAAGCGGGTGAGGACTCATCACAGTGCTGCTGTATTCGGGATGGAACTGAACTCCGACAAACCATTTATGATCAGGTATTTCCATTATTTCCACAAGGTTAGATTCAGGATTGATGCCCACTGGCACCATGCCCTTGTTCCTGAATTCCGCGATATACTTGTCGTTGAACTCGTACCTGTGGCGGTGCCTTTCCACTACCTCCGTTTTTTTGTATGCCTGGAAAGATCTTGATTTTTTGTTTATTATGCATCTATATCCGCCAAGTCTCATTGTTCCTCCCTTGTCTGTAACGCTTTTCTGTTCCTCCATGAGGTCAATAACAGGGTATTTTGTCTTATGGTCGACTTCAGTTGTATGTGCGCCTTCCAAACCAAGAACGTTCCTCGCATACTCAACCACTGCGCATTGCATCCCCAGACAAATGCCAAAGAAGGGTACGTTGTTTTTCCTTGCAAATTCCACAGTGAGAATTTTTCCCTCTATACCCCTGGTCCCGAAGCCGGGAGCAACAAGGATTCCGTTCAGCCCCCCGAGCTTATCCTCAACATTCTTTTCGGTAATATCATCGGAATGTATGTATTGTACATCGACGTTGCATTCATTTATCGCCCCGCTGTGAACAAACGATTCCGCAATCGACTTATAAGCATCGGGAAGCTCCACATACTTGCCGACAAGTCCGATCCTCACGGAATATTTTGGATTCTTTAGCTTTGAAAGAAATTCTCTCCATTGAGTCAGAGGTGGTTCCACATCAAACGGAAGCCTGAGCTTCTTCAGAACTGTACGGTCGAGGCCCTGTTCGAGCATCTTTATTGGAACTTCGTAGATAGTGGATACGTCTACAGATTCGATGACTGCATTTTCCTCGACGTTGCAGAATAAGGCAACTTTCCTTTTTATGTCATCATTCAGATGCTTTTCGGTTCTCAGAACCAGGAGGTCGGGCTGTATTCCGGTCTCGAGGAGCTCTTTCACCGAGTGCTGGGTTGGTTTGGTTTTGGCCTCACCTGTTGAATGCAGAAACGGTACAAGCGTGAGGTGAATGACCAGGACATTCTGAGGCCCCATCTCCCATCTCATCTGCCTTACAGATTCTATATAGGGAAGAGATTCGATGTCACCTACTGTTCCTCCGATCTCGGTTATTACTATATCGAACTTGTTTCCAGAGCTTACAAGCTTGATCCTCCTCTTAATTTCATCTGTTATATGAGGTATTACCTGGACAGTCTTGCCAAGATAATCGCCTTTCCTTTCCTTATTGATGACAGATTGATAGATCCGCCCGGTTGTTACGTTGTTAGCCTGGCTTGTCGGCACATTCAGGAATCTTTCATAATGACCGAGGTCGAGGTCTGTTTCGGCACCGTCGATAGTGACATAACATTCTCCATGCTCATAAGGATTCAGGGTTCCGGGATCGACATTGATGTAAGGATCAAGCTTCTGTATTGTCACCGAATAGCCGCGCGATTGCAGCAGTTTGGCAAGTGATGCAGAAATGATCCCTTTCCCCAATGAGGAGGCAACTCCTCCGGTAACGAAAACAAATTTAACGTCAGCCAAGGCAGTAACTATTATTATAAAACATGTTCATCCTGCTATTCATCAAGACCCGACTGGTCAATCATTTTGACTTTTTCTTCAAGAGTCTTGATAAGTTTTTTTGCACTATCGATCTTTTCCTCGACTTCTTTAATCATAGTATCGGCATTCTTTGATTTTGCAAAGAAGCCTATATTATTCTCCCACAGAACAATATCGCTTTCAAGCTGTTTGATTTTTGTTACAAACTTATCCCTTTCGTTCCTAACCTTCCGTGATGCTTTGGGATTTGTCTTCAGGTTATCGAGCTTTGTTCTGTATTTGAGAATGCTCTTATCGTCATCGCCGATCTTCAGCTTATCGAATTCCTTATTGAGAGCGTTCCTGTACTTGTTAGTTATCTCGTCCTTCATGTTGAATGGAACGAAACCAATGTCGGTCCATCTTCTCTGAATTTCCTTAAGTCGTTCAAAGGCGCCCTGCACATCATTTCCCGGGTCGAACTCCTCAAGTTCCTTTATTATGTCCTGCTTTCCTTTAAGATTATCCTCGTACGAGGTATCAAGCTTGGAAAAGAATTCGGCTTTCCTGTTAAAGAACTGATCGCAGGCTTTCCTGAAACGTTTCCAGGTTTTTTCTGATTGTTTTCTCGGAACGGGACCAATTTCCTTCCATTCTCTCTGAAGCCTGATCAATGCATCAGATGTAGACTTCCAATCGGTGCTTTCCTGGAGAGCCTCAGCCTGAACGCAAAGTTCTGTTTTTCGCTGAAGGTTTGTGAGCTGTATCTCCTTGTTATCGGCATAGAAGCCTCTTTTCTTTTCAAAGAACGCATCGCATGCATCCCTGAAACGCTGATATACCTTATTATTCTGCTTCTTGGGTGCAAAACCTATTGTGCGCCACATTTTCTGAAGCTCAACAACTTTACCTGCTCTTTCATCAAATTCCTTGAAATTCTTAATTTCCTGCAGATTGATAGCTTCCACTTCTTCGCACAAAGCAATCTTTGCCTCAAGGTTTTTTCTCTGATCGTCCTTCTGCTTTTCGAAATATTCGTGATGCCTTTTGTTGATCTGTGAAGTTGCCTCCCTGAATCTCTCCCAAATCTCATTCTTGGATTCCTGTGGAACAGGACCGATTTCCCTCCACCTGTTGTGATAATCCTGAAGAGCCCTGAATGCGTTCACAGGGTTAGGTTCGAGCAGCAGTTCCTCAGCTTTTTCGCACAACTTGATCTTTGCCTCAAGATTTTTTTTCAGGTCGAGATCCCTGAGCTCCTTGTTGATCTTGATATAATCATAAAAGACTTCAATAGCATGGTGATAATTCTCCCAAAGATCTTTCAGAGAAGATTGTGGCACTACACCAATGGCATGCCAGTCGTTCTGCAGAGCCCTGAATTCATGGAAAGTCTTATTTATCGATTCTTCCCGGTTTACCAGGTCCTTGATCTTGTCAATTATATCGTATTTCTTTTTCAGGTTCTCATATTTCTCTGCTTCCTGAACCTTTATATAATCGGTTTTCTTTTCCTTATAGATATCGAGAAGACGCCTGACCCTGGCCTCATCAGAATCGAAAGGCGATTTATACTCTTCAATTTTACCGCCTTCTGCAAGAAATTTGTTCTTTTTCTCATCATTCTCCTGCTTAAGCTTCTTATAATACAGAAGTTTGATCCTTTCCACATCCCCCCTGATCTCAGCAGGGGCCCTGTTCTCTATTATGAGACCGAGAGTTTCAACAAGCTCATGCCTTGAATAACCTGAATAGTCAACAGGGGGCAATTCAATCTCACTGAAATCCTGTAACGCATCATGTACATCAGCTTCAAAATCAGAAGCTTCTGCATGTTCATTTTCATGACCTTCATTAGAGTAATTTTCAGGAGCAACATCGTTAACAGGTTCCGGTTCCGGTGTACCTGTAATCTCATTTTGTGGTTCTGTTGCTTTCTCAGAAATTTCGTGCTCGCTGTTTTCGGCACTTTCTGTTTTCAGGGTTCCCTCAGTTCCGGCGGCAACTTCTTTTGCCCCGGATTGTTCATTACGAACAGATTCATCCGGATTTTTAACTGTCATAGTCAATCCTTTTAATAATCAGCTCTTTATCAATATAATAAAAGCGAAAAATCTACCTGATTTTTCAGAGTACGAAAATATTGAAATATTTAATAATACTCAAAGTTTTAATCAAATAAATGTGAGAATCAGTGAATAAGGAGTTTTGCGCCTGCGAGAATTGTTTAAAATGCTCTTTTTGCACCACAAAACCCGCATCGATATTTTTATAACTTTGACCTATTAAAAAGAATAAATTTCAGACCGATGGAAAATAAGGACATAATAATTCTGGCAGCAGCACTTGCTTTTGCAGGATTCAGCCTGTACAGGAAATATGTGGCAAAAAAGGGCGGGAAAGTTCCTGGCAAACCGGTGAATGAACTTGATTCCGCTGTAAGAAATGATGATTACGAGCCTTACTCTGGAAAGTGAAGCGGTTCTCCTTTACACTTATTTCAACTGGCCGGGAGTTCCGGCATCCTGTGAGGCTTTCGGGGGCTGAGGTTTTAAAGTTTCAATGATCTTGGCTTCTGTCCTTCTGTTGAGCCGCCTGCCTTCGGTTGTAATATTGTCTCCTATCGGGTCAGCATTGCCATAACCTTTGTATCTGAGCCTTTCTGCCGAAATCCCTTTGCTTACAAGATAATCCACAACAGAGAGCGCTCTCTTCTCGGAGAGTGCTACATTATATTCATCAGTACCGGTGGCATCGGTGTAACCCCCGATTTCGACCACAATGTTCTGATTCGAATTCAGAAGGTTCACCAGGTTACTCAGTTCTGACATAGACTCTTTCTTCAGCTCCCATGAGTCCACTTCATAAAAAATGTTCGAGAGCTGCATCTTTTCGCCCACCTTGATAGGACTGAGATTTATATTCTTGATGAATGGTTCAGCAATTGTATGCTGCCCCTCGAAAAGAAAGTTTTCAGAATAAAAAAGGTATCCTGTTTTGCTTACATTAATACCGTAATTATGCCCCGAAGGAAGGCAAACAAGGAATTCACCGGACCCGTCAGTTGAGTTTTTCAGTAACGAGTTGCCATCTGAAAGGTTTGTTAGCTCGTAATCTGCCTTGATAAGCTTGCCCGTCGTCTTGTCATATACTTTCCCCTTTATATATGAAACCGGCGTCGGCCGGGCCGATTCATACAGATCAAAGTAAAAGATATCCTTGCCGTAATTTTTATCCCTGATGGATGAGAAGTATGCTTTGCTTCCGTCGGCTCCAATGATAAGGCCTGTTTCGTCATTATAAGTATTGATGGGATAACCAAGGTTCTGGGGATCTTCCCAGGTACTGTCATTGCGCAATGTTGTCCTGAAGATGTCGAACCCTCCCATTCCGATTCTGCCATCTGATGAAAAATACAGTGTTTTTCCGTCGAAATGGATAAATGGTGACATTTCATCACCCTCGGTGTTAATTGTGTAACCCGGATTAACAGGTTTGGACCACACTCCTTTTTCATTCTGGTGTGATATCCAGATATCTTTTCCGCCGCATCCCCCCGGCCTGCTGCTGGAGAAGTACAAGGTGTGCCCGTCAGCGCTTATGGAAGGTTGCGATTCCCAGAAACGGGTATTTACAGGAGGTCCCAGGTTGGATGGCTGAGACCATTTTCCGTCGTAATACCGTGAGAAATACAAGTCACAGCTACCCATTCCTCCCTGCCTGTCGCAAGCTGTGAAATACATGTACCTGCCGTCGGATGAGAGCGATTGTGCGCCCTCATTCTGACGTGTATTGAGAGGAGCTCCGGCATTTACCGCCAACTGCCAGGCATTATTGTTGTAGATACTAACATAAAAGTCCTCCTGGGACAGTCCGGGATTTTCCTTATGTACCTGCTGGCGCGTGAAGATAAGGGTTCCGCCGTCAGCTGTTATCGATGGCCAGTATTCGTCGTCGGTGGTGTTTATTCCCGGCCCCGCACTTTCGGGATTAAACAATACAGGATTCTTCAGAGCCTCTATCGCAAACTCGCAGTTGCTGATATTGTAGCTTGCGATTTTCTTATTTTTCTCTGACATGCCATCCTGGCGGATATATGTTGTGAAGTGAATCAGCGCCCTGTGGTAATCTCCCGACATCATCTCGGCAGTTGCAAGATTGAAGAATATTGGTTTATAGAAGAGTGAATCAATCTTGACAGCGGCCCTGTAGTTTTCTGCTGCCTCGGAAAACCGTCGCAACTTTGAAAGAAGATCACCAAGCATCAGGTGGGCTTCATAGAATCTGCCATCAGCTTCGATTGCCGCCCTGAATTTTTTTTCTGCTCCGGAAAGATTAAGAAAATCATAGTCCTGTCTTCCCTCAGTGTAAAGCTTCATTGCTTTGTTGGATGAAGTATGAACACCCTGTGAAAAGCCGCAAAGGTTCATCATAATTGTAAATCCAAGTATCGGAATGAAGCGGAAATTCATCAACTAAGGTATATGAAGAAATTTATGGATCTGAATTGATATGCTCCAGGCCGGATTTTTCTTAATGTATTCAACAATTTCAGGTGTGATATGTTTAAACCGGCTCCATTCCGGCTGCAGGAAGAGCCTGCATCCGGAGCTGACCCTGTTTCTGTATTTTTCGGCCCACTCAAAATCATCGGGGCTTTGTATAATAACTTTCAGTTCATTGGCGAGTGCACAAATCTCATCTTTTGGCGGCATGTTTCTTTTTGGTGATAAACAGATCCAGTCCCAGCTGCCGCTGAGGTCGTAAGCGCCTGATGTTTCTATAAAGGTACTTATTTTATTTCTTTTCAAGGAGTTGCACAATTCATCAAGATTCCACATCAATGGTTCGCCACCGGTAACCACTACAGAATCCGTGCCGCTCTTCAGAACATTGTCAACTATATCGTCAACGGCAACCATAGGGTGCAACCCGGGTTTCCAGGCAAAACGAGTGTCGCACCAGCTGCAGCCAATATCACAACCGCCGATCCTGATAAAAAAAGCTGCCTTTCCTGCATGGTAACCTTCACCCTGGAGAGTGTAAAAATGCTCTACAAGCGGCAGTTTCTGTTCGTTCACATCAATGTTCCTCATCTCGAATCTTTTACTCTTTGCCAAAAAGAAGGGCATAATCCCGTGGGGTTTCATTTCTCACCCATTCTTCAGGTATTATCTTCCAGTTATTGTTCGTTTTGGGAGTGATTGTCTTCTTCGCTTCGATGTACTTCAGAATATAATACCTGAGATCTTTCTCTGTCGAGAAAAGCAGTCGTTTTTCCAGGTCTGCGGCCTTTATTCCCGCTCCTCTAGTAAGATGTCCGCCTCCGCCACTGCCACGGTAAGAATTCACAGCAACGCGGTACATTCCCTTTTTATCAAATGGTCTTCCATCAGAAAAACCACTGATAGTGATCCTCTCTCCTTCCGGTTTGCTTATATCGACAGTGTAGTCAATGCCTGCCGCCGAATCAAAGTTGTATGGCTGATTGCTTAACCAGGCCTTGTCATTGGTGAGAACTACCCTGCCGTCTTTTCCGGTCCGCAGCTTCAAAAGAAGATCGTTCCTGTTTTTCATTGTGTTGAACCACCCGCCATAAGAGTATTCCAGGTAATCAAGAATCTCCTGGCCTGACAGGCTTATTGTATAAAGCATGTTTTCGTAACGGTAAAGCTTAAACATATCGCTCACCTTTATCGGTCCCTCAGCTATTTTAACATCGAAGGAAAGCGGAGCCGTGAATGACACATCTGCTTTTGTTATGTCGAGCTGGACTTCGTGGATCATATCGATGAAGGCAGAAGGCCCAAAATAAGATTCCCTGGATGAGAGGGTGGTCTCGGAATTGCCAATTACCTTATCAACATAATTATGAATGACCCTGGTTTGATTTCCAAATTTCGCGGCAAGATCTGCATCGGGGTTATACTTTGAGACATCGACGAGGGCGCCCGAAATCCGTTTTTGCAGTTTTCCCTTTTTCCCGGAAAGCTCTATTACAGCCTGTGAAATTCTTCTTCCGCCGCTGCCTGCATTAAGCATCAGAACAGTGTCGCCTTCTTTATTCACTATTTTCTGATTAGCAAGCTTATGATCATGTCCGTTGAAGATGACATCGAAGCCGGGGACATTATAAGCAACTGATGTTGAGCCGTCCTCTTTAAGATATTCCTCGCCCCTGTCTTCATATTCCTCTTTATTCCACCCTGAATGGAATAGTCCCACAATAATATCAGGATGCTGTTTCATCATTTCTGGCATCCATTTTCGGGCTGTTTCGAGCATCGGCTTAAACTCCATCCCTGAATAAAGGGCAGGCGGCAGCCATTCCGGAATCGACGCTGTTACCAGTCCAAACACAGCTATTTTCACACCGCTTTTTTCGATGATTGTGTATGGTTTGAAGTAGGGCTCACCCGTTGAAGTTCTTACTGCATTTGCCGCGAGAAGCGGAAATTTATATTGACCTAAAAGCCTGTCATATACATCATGACCGGCCTCTATATCATGATTTCCGACTGTTCCTGCATCATACTTCAGATAGTTCATCATTTCAGCTGCAATATGAGGTGAAACAGTATCGATGAAGTTGTAATAATAGACTGTCGGTTGTCCCTGGAGGTTGTCGCCGTCGTCAAGGAGGACAAGATTTTCGTCTTTTTCCCTCAGTTCGCTGAAGTATGATGCCGCATGAGCCAGAGAGAAGTCCAGATTCTCATTCTCAATAAAGTCGAAAGGAAGGAAGGCTCCATGCAGGTCTGTTGTTTCAAGAATAGTGATCCTTACCGGCTTTTTCTCCGAGCATGAAACCAAAAGAGCCACAAGAAATATCCAGGCGGCCTTTTTCATGATATTGTGTTTCTTCATAAAATCTTAAATAACAATTTAATACTGGTGCTGTTTACGTCGAAAATATTTTGCTCAAACTTAGGAAAGAATAATCACAATCGAATGAAAGCCATCATGTTTTAGATCATGAAAACTAAAGTATCTTTGCATGAAACTGACAAAAAATGGTAATAACCGGGCTTGAATCCATATTAAGCAAACTTCCTCCTTCAATAAAAGGCAAACGTGTTGGCCTGTTATGCCATGCACCAAGCATAACCCCTGATTTCGTACATATTACAGAACATTTCGCCCAAAGAACAGATTGCAGGCTCACTGCAATTTTCGGCCCCCAGCATGGTTTGTACGGACAGACTCAGGATAACATGATCGAATGGCAGAGTGCAGAACATCCTGTTTATAAAGTACCCTTGTACAGCCTTTATGGCGAGCACAGGAAACCCACCTCTGCGATGCTTGATGAAATCGATGTTCTCGTGGTTGATCTTCAGGATGTGGGTGCAAGATTATATACTTATATCTGGACAGTCAAGCTGTGTATGGAGGCATGTGAGGAAAAAGGTGTGCCCATAATCATACTCGATCGGCCGAATCCGGTAGGCAGGCTCCCTTTCGACGGGCCTGTTCTTAAAGATGAATTTTTCACTTTTGTAGGAGGAGCATGCATTCCTCTATGCCACAGGATGACAATAGGAGAAATGTCTTTGTGGCTGAAGCTGAAATATTTCCCTTCCTGTGATCTCGAAGTTGTATGGATGAAGAATTGGGTAAGAACGTTATTGTTCAGCGAAACGGGCTTGCCCTGGGTGCTTCCTTCACCAAACATGCCGACGGAAAAATCAGCGGTGGTTTATCCGGGAACGGTGCTTATTGAAGCTCTGAATATCTCTGAAGGCCGTGGAACCACGATTCCATTCGAACTGTTCGGCTCCCCTGCGATCAATGCAGAAAAGCTGAAACAAAACCTCCTTCTAAGAAAAATCCGCGGATGCGCCTTCAGGGAGCACGGCTTCATACCTGCGTTTCATAAATTCAGCGGGGAATATTGCAACGGCCTGCAGATTCATGTAACGGATGTATCTGAATACAGGCCTGTTGAAACAGCTCTTGAAATCTTTGATGCAATAATTGAAGCATGTCCGGGAGCCCTGGTCTTTAAAGATCCTCCTTATGAATATGAATACAATCACATGCCGTTCGATATTCTTTCGGGTGATCAGGGAATGAGGGAGACGCTCCTTCACAGAAAAAGCATCAAAGCTGAAAGAGAGAGATGGAGGGATGAAATAGAAGGTTTCAGAACAGAATTCAGTAAGATGGCAGCCTATCCGGAAAAATGATCTTTCACGACTGGCCGGCTTTTGGGAGGGGCATGAGAGCAGATAATTTTTCCAGCAGCTTGTTTGAAAGAATCGGTTTCAAAAGAAAATCATTGAAACCGGCCTGAGCGATTCTTTGTCTGTCGCCCAGGAGCCCGTAGGCTGTCTGCGCAATAATGATCATGTCATTCCTGATTTCCCTGATTTTTTCAGCTGCCATATAACCGTCCATAACCGGAAGCTGGATATCCATGAGTATCA
>JBLNAO010000131.1:0-2771 GCA_050259395.1 Chloroflexota bacterium | reverse complement strand
TGTAAAGACCTTTGGAATCAACCTCCCAGATCCATTCTTCAGCAGTCTCGGTAACCTGTTTGAAGCGCTCCTCACTCTCCTTCAATGCATCCTGTGTTCTTTTGATTTCTTCAATATCACGAGTGATTGAAAGAATATGAAGCTCATTATTGAAGACAATTACAGATGCGGACATAAGCCCGGTTTTTACAGTTCCATCTTTAAATCTGAATTTTGCCTCCAGGTTCTGGACTATCCCCGATTCTTTCAATCCCTTTACCAGCTTTGCCCTATCATTGATATTATCCCAAATATTGATTTCAAATGATGATCTTCCGATGACCTCCTCACGGGTATATCCTGTAAGTGATGTGAATCCAAAATTGATATCAACGTATATACCATCGGCCAGCCTGTTAATATTTACGGAATCGGGGTTTGTCATGAAGGCTTTTCTGAACCGCTCTTCACTGAATCTTAAAGCTTCCTCCCTCGATTTTCGCAGACTGATATCATGATGAATGCCAAGGAAGCCGATGATTGTCCCGTCCTCATTCACAATCGGATTGTTCACACCCTCGATGGTTATCAGCTGGCCATCTTTCGTCTTATTCACGAGCTCCCCCTCGATCACCTGTTTGGCAAGAAGAGTGTTCCAGAAATCAATATAAGTTTTATCGGGATATGACCCTGATTTTAATATCCTGGGTGTCGAACCAATGGCTTCTTCCGCCGAATAACCATAAATTTTTGTGAAAGCCGGGTTGATATAGGTTATTGTTCCCGCGGGATCTGTAATGAACACAGCTTCGGGTGAACGCTCAATTCCAAGTCTGAATTTCAGTAATGATTCCTCTGATTTTCTTCTTTCCCGGAACAGCATTGCATTTTCGATCACAAGTCCCACCTGGGTGGATAGCATCTTGTATATCCTAATTTCATCCTCAGTAAAGATCTTTTGCTTTCCTGTGGTCGCTAGTATAAGGATCCCGATCGACCTGTTCTGAATAAGAATGGGAACATAAATACACGAAATCAGGTGACGTACATCAACTATCTCTTTCTCTGCCGGTGAAAGCTTTTCAGCTGAGGAATCACCCAATGTTACAAGGTTACCTGTTTTTAGCGCCTTTCTTATCCGGGGATGGTCTTTTATCCTGGCTAACCTGACCTCATCTGGTATGCCGGGAGGCAAAGGAGGCGCTGTAGCGTGAAGATAAAGCTCTTTATCCCGTGTAAGGTATAAAGCACCTGATTCCAGGTTATGAAGCTTAACGGCATTTTCAACAACAGCCTGAAGAAGAGCGTCAAATTCCAGAGTTGAAATAAGAGCATGGCTGATCCCAACCAGGTTTTCGAGGTCGTCTGTTTTCTGCTGCAATGCAAGCTCAGTTGTTTTCCTGGAAGTTATATCGCGGACTAATGCAATGATAAGTTTTTCATTTTCTATTTCGACCATTGATGCATTAACATCGAGCATTACCGGATGCCCATCCTTGTGCGGATGACACATTTCGAAATTGATTTCTTCCCCTTTAAGGACACTCATGAGTTTTCCATAATCCTTATGGTCGACAAATTTCATGTGCCGTTTCGAAAGCTTTTCCTTTTTCAGATCCTCTGCGCTGAAACCAAGTATCAGGGTAAAAGCATCATTTACACGTATTACTTTGCCCTCGAGAGAGATGTAAATAATACCCTCATGTGCTTTTTCGAAAAGGGTCCTGAAATGAATTTCACTTTTTCGAAGTATAATCTCCGCATTTTTTCTTTCGGTGATATCCAATATCGTACCTCGAAGTCCTGCTAACTGGCCCTTTTTGTAAATAGGAAATGAGGAGATATTTATGTAAAATACCGATCCGTTTTTTCTTCTTGCCGTATATTCGCTGTCTGATGGCATTCCGGTTTCAGCTATAACCCTGACATTGTTCCGGGCTTTTTCGTGATTTTCACTTGTAAGGCAATCGTAAATGCTGACCCCAGCAGCAATATCCGCTTCCGTATATCCGAACCAATCCTGTGAAATTTTATTTGAGTAGATAATTTCTCCCTTAAGATCGCATTCGAAAATCCCCACAGGTAATGTATCTGCGAGCTCGCGGTATCGTTCCTGGGTTTCCCTTAGCTCAACCTGTGACTGAAGGTGTTGGCTTATTTCCTCCCTGAGCTGCTTTGTCCTTTTTTCAACTTCGTTTTCGAGAAATCTCTCGTTCTCCAGCAGCAAATTATTCTGTAATTGGTTCTCGAGATTTATGGCAACTATATTCAGATGGTTGCTGATTGCCGGGTGGAACTTCTCAAACATATCGGGATCTGAAGCAGCCACAAGCACATAGCCGAAGAAGTATCTTCTCGATTGTAGATTAAATACTTTAAGGTTTTCCCCGGAAGGAATAGTGATCGATTTGTCGGGTTTGTAGTCTGTAATACCCGAAAGTGCCGCAGCCAGCAAATCTGCAGACTCGTTCCTGTCACCATAGGGACTTGAATGGCCGAAAAGGCAGTAGCTGCAGAAACTGATTCCAGGAACCAGCTTTATCGCAGCAGAGCTGAATTCCGCAACTTTTTCTGAAGAGTGAAAAACATAGATAACATTCTGAACGGCAAGCAGCCCATTCAGGACCTTAATCTCATCATGGTATTTACTCTCTTCTGTTTCAGCCATTCTGGCTGGTTATGAGGAATGTAAGAATCTGGGTTTGTAATCGCTTGAATAATAAGGATTTCGTACAATCTGACCATAGACAATCATATATGGATGCACCTTCAGGCATTCAAGCAGGGTAGCT
>JBLNAO010000130.1:0-7092 GCA_050259395.1 Chloroflexota bacterium | reverse complement strand
GGACCCCGGCTGAACTGGTTTATGAAAGATCATCAGGCGCCGGGATCATTCTTACCAACAAAACAATACTCACGGGCGAGATGCTCCGAAAGCTGCCTGATCTGAAATACGTGGGAGTTCTTGCAACCGGATACAACGTAATAGATACAGCTGAGGCAGGCAGGCTGGGCATAACAGTCACCAACATTCCTGCATACAGCACAGACTCAGTGGCTCAGCTTGTGTTTGCATTTATCCTTGAACTATGTTTTTACGTACAGCGGCACAGCGATTCGGTTCATTCAGGCGAATGGCAGAGATCGGCTGATTTTACATACAGGCATTTCCCATTGACTGAACTTGCTTCAAAAACATTAGGAATAATCGGTTTCGGGAACATAGGTAAAAAAGTTTCCGATATCGCAACCGCTTTCGGAATGAATGTCGTCGCGTACAGCCGGTCACTCACAGACCAGTCACATCGCAGGAATTTCGGGTGGGTTGAACTGCCGGAACTTTTTTCAGTCTCCGATATCGTCACTGTTCATTGCCCTTTGACACCGGAGACAAAAGGACTGATCAACGCAGGCAGGCTTGCGATGATGAAGAAGAGTTCATTCCTTATCAATACCTCCAGGGGGCCGGTCGTTTCAGAGAAAGACCTGGCTGAGGCATTGAATACAGGAGTAATAGCCGGAGCCGGGCTGGATGTCCTTTCAACCGAACCGCCGGCTGAGGACAACCCTTTGCTGACGGCAAAGAATTGCATAATCACCCCGCATATCGCATGGGCCACCCTTGAAGCAAGAACGCGGCTGATGGAAATGGCCGTTGCGAATGTGAAGGCATTCCTTTCAGGAAAGCCGGTCAATGTGGTGCGATGATCGGAACATCGAGGTATTTGCTCATTTTCTCTTTCAGATCATTCCTGTTTATTGGCTTGGCTATCAGATCGGTAAATACAGAATTGATGGTCTCTTCCTCCGGAATATAAGCTGTTTGTGCAATGATGGGCAGCTCGGGCCTGAACTCCTTTATCTTCTTCGCTGCAGCCGTTCCGTCCATTACAGGCATCTTGAGATCCATCAGGACAAGGTTGATGTCGTTGCTTTTTTTACACAGGTCCACAGCTTCCCTTCCATTGCTCGCATGAAGTATCTCGACATTGTCTGAATGCAGGACTTCATACAGGTATTTGAAATTGCTGTATTCATCCTCGGCGATCAGAATAGTGTTGACATGCTCGTGATCATGGTCCCTCTGAGGCTGCTTGCCGGAAGCCGGGACGGTTTTCACGGGGATGCTCAATGTAATCTCGGTTCCCTGATTGAGCTCTGACTTTAGAGATATCTCACCTTTGAGTGAATCAACATAGGCCTTGACGATTGTCAGTCCAAGTCCAGTGCCGCCATAGCTTCTGTTGAGTCCCGTTTCGATCTGTCTGAAAGGATCGAAGATTATCTCCTGCTTTTCAAATGGTATTCCGATACCGGTATCTTTAATTGAAAAGTGAAGCCGGCCGGCTTCAAGACTGATGATTAAATTTATAGCTCCTTTCGGCGTAAATTTCACTGCATTATCGATAAGATGGAAAAAGATCTTTTCAACCTTCCCCTTATCGGATTCAATAATTGCCTGATCCTCCGGGACTTGCTGATCAATAACCAGCCCCACATCTTTGAGCTGGGTTATTTCAAGGAAGGTATTTGCTGTCCTGTACAGCGAAGAGACAACATCGAAGTGAGACATCACAAGATGCACCTGTTTCGATTGTACCTGTGAGATCTCAATGAAATCAGAGATTATGCGTATCAGCTTCTGGCTGTTCGCAGAAATGATTTTTGAAAACGAATTCATTTTCTGAAGCGATTGTCCCGGCTCTGAAAGAAGTTCCGCAAATCCAACTATGGAGTTGAGAGGCGTCCTTACCTCATGTGAAATGTTTTGCAGGAAGGCGGTTTTTAGCCTGTCGCTCTCTTCTGCCTTTTCTTTGGCATTTATCAATTCCATCTCAGCTTCTTTCTGCTCGGTGATGACTTCAGTGTAAAGTATGATGCCTCCGATTGAATCGTCAGCCTGATACCATGGGCGGCATTCCCATCTCACCCACACCAGCTCGCCGTTTTCGTTTTCAAAAGAATCATCATCTGAAGTTAAGACCTCACCTGCCAGGGCTCTTTTGTGTACTTCCTTCCATTTTTCAGGAAGTGTAGGGAATACCTCATAGTGACTCCTTTCCAGGATATCTTTCTCTCTTACATTGTAGTCCGTCAGGAAACGTTGGCTTACAAAAATATATTTCAGCTCCCTGTTGAGAACTGCAATTGCATTATGATCATGCTCAATGATATACTGAAGCATCCTGTATGAATGAGACAGCCTCTTAAGCAGATCATCCTTGTCCTCAGGGTCCGTTATTTTCCCGTCAAAGCCTCCTGATTCTTTTTCCATCTCGCAGAACAATTTGAACACAATGCTATATGAAGCCTTAATTAGACAACCTCCAGCTTATTTGGTTCAAAGTGGTTTACTTCAGCCAGTTCATTCGAGAATCCTTGTGCCGAAAGCGAACTTGTTCTTCCACCAGGAGTCATCAAGTGAGGTGATCGTGACTCCTTTCCCAACGGAGGTATGAATAAACATGTCATCACCGATATAAATGCCTGAATGAGTTATGTACCTGTTTGTTTTGTACGATCCGTGAAAAAAAACAATGTCCCCCCGTACAAGCTCCTTCTTTTCCTTAATCATTGATCCGTGTTTCGATTGCTCCTGGGCGTTATGCGGAAGCTCTATTCCATAAGAATCAAAAACTATCATCACAAAACCCGAGCAATCGAGGCATCTTGTGGTTATGCCTCCCATGCAATGAGGGATGCCAAGATATTCCATTGCAGTCGATATAATTTTATCAGCAAGCAGCGTTGTGTCTATGGCCTTAATAATTGAAGAGTCCTTGAGTTCCTGAAGCTTTCTTTTCGAATTGGACTCTATGCCGGAATATTTTTCCGCGCTGACTGAATCATTTATATCCGTAATGTTTCCGCCAGAATGATTATTGCCAGGTGTGTTACTGTGCTCGGTGAGTTCAGGATGCAGCTTCTTCGTGCAGTAAGTGCTTAACTGGCATACCGCCAGGAGAAGGAATAGAATTCTGAACTTTATTTTAAAAGGAGGCTTCATACCAGTTAAACTTCATGACTGTCGAAATATTTTGCCATTTACATACCACATAATCATGCAGGATCCGAAAAGCCTGATTCTTATATATAAACCATAAAACCTGAGAAAAGGATTTATGTTTTTTTAACTTTTAAAGATGTTCAAAGTGCTCCCCAACGGGTCGGTGCGAAATAGACCGGCCTGCCGGCATCTGTAAAATTTACCGGTCTTAATGGGATAATTGCCTGCATGTTTGTTATACTAAAAAGAATTTTTATGAATCCTATAGGACAGCTGATAACTTTTATAGCATCTGTTTCAATTATACTTTATTTCCTTATGATTGGATATTATTTGCACAGGATAATGAATGCCGTGGAAAAGATGTCCGGTGTTAACAAGGCCACAGTGGTGGAATGTAATAATTGCGGAAAGCAGATGAACCTTGGGATAGGGTTTAAGGAGCCTTTTACAACATGTCCCATCTGCAAATCAAGGATAATTCTCGATCAGCCGGAGCTTTTTCTCACCCCAAGCCAGCAGAAGGAAGAAGTCCTGCCCTGATTACCCTGCCTCAGTCATGATGATTTGATTCGCTCATGCGATCTTTTGAGCCTTCTTCTGAGCTGAAAGAGCAAGTTCCGTTGCAAGAAAACAATGTGCCTGGGTCATTGCCGTTTCGGTACGGTTTACCACATCGCTTACAAGCTCTTCTCCATACGGTGCATAAACTTTGGAACAATCGTAGTACTTTGTTTCCTTCTGATTTACCAGGAAAAGATGGTTTCCTCCTTTTTTTCCGGCAATGTCGATGTATTTACGCATTTCTATATAGCCATCAGTGCCCAGGATTATTGTTCGTCCGTCGCCCCATGTTGCAAGGCCGGCAGGTGTGAACCAGTCAATACGGATATAACCTGTGGCGTGCGGACTACGAACGATCATGTCGCCGAAATCCTGGTAAGCAGGGTAATTTTTGGTATTGAAATTACCAATCTGGGAAAATGCGACTTCAGCCTGCCGGGAGTTTGTATAATAAAGGAACTGATCGCACTGATGCGAGCCTATGTCGCATAATACGCCACCTGCTTTTGCAGGGTCAAAGAACCACGCCGGACGGGTTTCGGGAGCCATCCGGTGAGGTCCAAGACCGACTGTCTGGATCACTTTTCCGATTGCTCCCTCGCTGACAAGTTCCCCGGCCTTGACCGAAGCCGGGTTGCCAAGCCGTTCGCTGTACACTATCGAGTAAATGCGTTTTGTCCTTGCCTGCACTTTTTTTACTTCTTTGAACTGGCTGAATGTGACTATGCCCGGTTTATCGACCATATAATCTTTGCCTGACTCCATCACACGAATTCCAAGTGGTGCGCGTTCAACCGGAATTGCGGAGCTTGCCACAAGCTGAATGGTTTTGTCACCAAGAATTTCATCCTCGCTGACTGCCACTTTGGCTTTGGGATAGCGTTTTGTGAAATCCTTCAGCAGATCCGGTTCTTTTGCATAAACAGAAACCAGCTCGCCTCCGCCTTCAATCAGAGCAGCCACCATGCTGTAAATATGTCCGTGGTTAATACCGATCACCGAGAATCTTATGGATGCAGCCGGTGTTGAACGTTTTCCAGGTTTAAGTATGATCTCTTCAGGATGTGAGGTCCGGTGAAGATTCCCCGCAAAAAGGGCTTCGGGGAACATGGAAGCAGCTGCAAATGCTGAAGCTGATGCAAAGGTGTTCCTTATGAATTTACGTCTGTTGGATTGCATAATAAGGCAGAATGTTGATTGGGTTATCGCAAACATACATAAAATAAACACAATAGATCGGCAGCAGAAATACAGTGATGACAACTGTTATGTCAATGATCAGTCAATTTTAGTAAGGAAGAAAGCGATCAGAAAGCCTCCCACTGTGATAAGTCCTGCAAAATTGTGTGTTTCCTGAAAAGCTTCGGGAATCATTGTGTCGACGATCATTGCAAGGATTGCACCTGCAGCGAAAGCTGTTGAAGCAGCAACCACATCGGGAGAAAAATTTTTGAAGAAAGTAAATCCGGCAAGCGATGATAATCCCGATATCAGCGCAATAGTCCCCCAGACCGTGAATATGTATGTTGCTGAGCGTCCCGCTTTTTTCATCCCGGCTGCGCTCGACAGGCCTTCGGGAAGATTTGAAAGGAAGATTGCAATTACGGCTACCATGCTCACTGCACCTCCTTTCAGCATGCTTAATCCGATGACAACCGATTCAGGAATACCGTCAATTAACGCACCAACAGCAAGGGTAAGGCCGCTGCCTTCTGAATCTGATTCAGATGGTTGCATGGCTCCCGATCTTTTCCTGTGTTTTGCCCCTTTAAGGCCTAGGATGTAGTTTATAACTGTGAAGATGACAGCGCCTCCGATAAATCCCACTGCAGCTGAATCCATGCCACCTCTTTTATATGCTTCATCCATAAGATCGAACGACAGGGCTGAAATAAGGACACCGCTTCCGAAGGCCATTACAGATGCGATCACGCGAAGCGGCACTTTCACGAACCAGGCGATACAAGCACCCACGAGGAGGGCAGCGCCGGCAAGCAATCCCCATAGACCGGCTTGTAACCACAACGGGAAATTCATATTTTTTTGTGTGTTATATAACCAACAATTTCAGGATGAAAAAGTTAGTATGATCCGAATTGGTCAAATCCTGCTATGCCTTCTGATCAGTGAAACAAGGTACCGCGACCTGAACTGTTCACTCGCAAGAACTTGTTTTATGGGAGGAAGCCTTAGAATTGCACCCAGAATGGCCGCCATGGCCCTGTGACTGAACAGGGCCTGGTTGTCGAATATCAGATTCTGAAGCTTGCCTCTTTCAATTGCCATCAAAACAATCCTGTGAACGGAATCTACAGGTGTAATTACACGTGTCTCACGTGATTCAAGCTTTAGAGCGTTTTTCCGGCAGCCTGTAAGGCATACTCCGCAACCAAGACATGTTTTATCGTTTAGCCTGGCTTTCTTCCTCTTGGGATTAACAGGATCGTTCGCTGAAACAACAGACATTGCTTCAACCGGGCAGAGTGTGACACATCTTCCGCAACCATCACACGCATCTTCCGAAATGACAGGAATAAAGTTTGTTGTGAATACTGTATTGAGGAACCCGAGCTTTCTTGATGCAGTCAATGCCTCACAGCAGCATCCGCAGCAATTACAGATGAAGCTGACTTTTTCCTGTACATTTTCTCCGATCTGCAACAGATTATAATCGCGGGCTTTCCGGAGAACATCAAGCCCTTCGGCAACATCCACTTTCCTTGCTATACCATGTCTCGTAAGGGAATCGGCGCATCCGTTGAACGTCATGCATATATCATCCAGCGGCGCCTGGCAGTTTTTCCCGACATGCTGCATCTTATGCCTGCAATAGCAGGTTCCGATGCCTATCACACTTGCTGTTTTGACTATTTCAGACGCTCTTTCATAATCCATGATGTGCAAGGAGTTCTCCTTTGAAAGCACATTTTCATTTACATATGTTCTCCCCAGCTGGGTATCGCCACCGGCAAACAGATCTCTGACAAAATCCTCTTCCTGGTTGAGATAATCATAAAAGAGAGATGACAGGCTTTTCTGGTCAATATCATTGCGGTAACGCATGAGGGAAAATTCAAAAAAACCGGCCATTGGCGGTGGCATCGCATATAATATGTCCTCTTCATTCGCAGCGTCGACAAGCAGTCCCCTGTCGGCAAGGTCATTCAATATCATTTCGGCTTCAGATTTTTTCATTTTCCAGATACCTGCAGCTTTTACTGCTGTGAAGGGCTTTATTGGCAAAAGACAAACCAATCCTGCTTCTTTCTCGGTAAAAAGAATTTTGAGTATTTCAAACAGGAAGGCGGTAGGTGGAGCTCCCTGGGGGAATAGATTAATTCTTTCGGAAAGCCTGCTGTAATTTTT
>JBLNAO010000129.1:0-8928 GCA_050259395.1 Chloroflexota bacterium | reverse complement strand
ACGAGCATGGCATTCCGGTAGGCAATTCGGCCACTCTTTCCCTGATAGGAGACGCCAGGCAGATGAGCACAAGGTTTATTAAAGCTGCTTATTTTGAGAAATACGGCGTGTCTATGTATGTAGGCATCGGTATCCCCATTCCCATGCTTGACGAAGAGATGGCAATGAGACTGTCGGTGAGGAACAACCAGATTGAAACCAATATCGTGGATTACGGCACAGGCAACTTCGAGGTTCTTGGAAGGATCGATTACGATACACTTTTTTCCGGTTCAATAAATATAAACGGGAAAAAGGTAAGAACGGCTCCAATGTCGAGCCTGAAAGTGGCAAGGGAGATTGCAGACATACTGAAGAAAGAGATAACGGAAGGAAGATTCTTCCTCACTGAACCGGTTATGTTTTTCCCGAAGACAACGGGACTGAACAAGCTTGAAATAAGGTTGTGAGATCTTCAGACCTGCGCTCAACAGTAAAAGAAAAATTAAAGATATGACAAGCAAAAGATTTGTTCTGACCTTTCCTCCGGCTTCGACAGGTGAGCCGATAACATACAACCTGATAAGGAAATTCGACATTATGGTCAATATAGTGAAAGCCGACATAACCCCTGGGAAAGTAGGGCATCTTGTGATGGAGATGACCGGTCCGGCAAAGATGCTCAGGGAAGGGATGGCTTATATAAGAGAACAGAATGTCGATTGCCAGCCAATTGACAAGAAGATATATTACGACCAGGAAAAGTGCATTCATTGCGGTGCATGCACATCCGTCTGCTTTGCAGGAGCTTTAACGATGAACAATGACACTGCCATGCTCTCGTTCGATGCTGAAAAATGCGTTGTCTGTGAGCTCTGCCTTAAATCATGTCCTCTCAACCTTTTCTCAATCGACATTGACTAAAAGCAGCCGGTACATGCCCAGGATCTACCGCGATCTTATGGGCAGCGAAAGGTGGAAAAGCTTCCGGGTCAGCCACCTGGAGACTGACCTCTGGATTGCTGTAAGTGCAGACAGGTACAAGAATGAGGTCGAGACATTTGCCCTGGAAAGGATCATGTCCTGCCGTGCTCAGCTTGATGAGCACATTAAAGGGTTTCCCAGATTTCTCGAATCTCTGACTCCTTTGATGCCGGAAAGTAATGCACCATTGATACTTGCCATGTACGAAGCTTCATCGGTAGCCGGCACAGGTCCGATGAGCGCTGTTGCAGGAGCAGTTGCAGAATGTGTCTGCAATGACCTGGTTTCCAGATTTGGCTTCGATGAGATAGTTGTCGAAAATGGCGGAGATATTTTTATGAAGCTTTCGCAACCGGCTACAATATCTGTCTATGCAGGCGATTCACCATTATCAGATAAGATAGGCCTTATCATTAAGCCAGGCCAGACCCCTCTTTCGGTATGCTGCTCATCGGCAACAGTTGGGCATTCTTTGAGCTTCGGAACCGCTGATGCATGTGTCGTTGCGGCTAAGACCGGGGCTCTTGCAGATGCCTACGCCACAGCATGCTGCAATGCGGTTAAGAATGCAGGCATGGTAGGGGAGGTTGCCCGTGAATTCATCGGGAAACCCGGAGTTTTATCCGCAGTGATCATTCAGGATGAACAGGTAGGAATAGCAGGTGAGATTGAGATTACTGTACTGTGACTATTTTAATTCTTTACTTGTTTTTGCATGCAGAACTTCATCTTTAAGATGATGCTCAAGCTCTGAAAGCGCTTTCGCCAGGGCAGATATTTCACAGTTCTCCAGGAGATTAAGCTTTGAAATTTCAAGATGTTTGCCTTTATGGTCGATATACGCCATTAAATCAGGATGCTTCTTCCTTATGACAATATACTTATCCGAATCGCCGTCATTGTGTATCTGGTAAAATTCTTTCATATCCGGGCCCTCCATTAATCCAACATATGCAAAATTACCACTTGAGGAAGATGTGATGAAAAATATTCACTAAAAGAACAAAAAACATAACCGGAAAGATCAAAAATATCACCGGCAGGATCAATTATTTTTTCTGTCGGATTTCATGCCGGACTGATCTGAATCTGTAAGCCAAAGGAAAGAATTCACTATTTTTACTGAATTAAATAAATTGAGGGAAATGGATAATCAGAATAATATTCAAGGCATAAATGAACATGCCAATCAGACTCCGGTGAAGTTCGGTGACAGCCTGAATTCAAATGAAATACTGGTATTTACTTCACTTTGCAACGTCTTTAAGGTTCCTAAAACAGAAGTTTTTAACATTCACCAGTCTCTTGAAAGAATCGAGCCTGAACAGGGAGAAAAGCCTTTATATGTTACAGGCGACAAAAATTACTCCGGCTTCCTGATAGTGGCATTTGAAAACGGCAAGGTGGGGAAGATATCGATGAGCAGCTTCAGGACCGAGTTCAAGAGGAAGAAGCTGCGGAATGCATTCAACAATGAGTCGAAGCTGATTTTCATAGAGCGGATCGATACAGATACAGATCTTATCGCTGTCAGCAGCATAAACAAGGTTATTCTTTTCAATACTTCGCTTATCAATCCTGTTGAAAGCCGGACCACTAAGGGCGTGCAGGTTATGAAACAAAAGGACGGCAGCAGAATGTCAATGGTGATACGGGCAGACCAGGCAGGTCTTGCTGACCGGGAATTCTACCGCAAGGGATTGAATGTGGTCGGATTCTATCTTAAGAAGGGAGATGAGCTCTGAAAATTACTGCGGGAATACTGATTAACCTCAATTGGTGCTTGCATACATGAAGCCCTTGTAATAAAACCGGAAAGCGGAAAGCAACAAAGGTATCCCCATTATCATATATCCCAGTGAAAGATTTTCCTGCCCGATGAGTGCGGATCTCCTTAGCATTATTCCTCCTGTGATCATCACGATCATCATGATGTAGCTTTTAATGCTGAAGAATGAAAATATACAGGGGTGATCGCTTTTCAGATTTACAATCCTTATGACATGCTTCGTGGAGATCCTGGCAAACAGTAGTAAATAAAAAAGCCCTCCTGCCATCATGCAGAAAAAAAGCCTGGCAGCTGCATGGCTACCCATTGAAAATCCCCTGTATAAAAGCATGCTTCCAGCAAAAGTCCACATGAAGGCAGCAATGAAAAGGAGTACCCGTCGTGAAGCCTTTGGAGTTAAAATCCGTATTATTTCTGGAATTTGCATTACTTTTTTGACAAAAGAATAAATTTTTATCCTTCCGTAATGCAAAAGTGCAATATGTCAGTTCAGGCTCTGCCTGTCTGACTTTTAGATCATCTCTTGTTTTAACACGCTAAAGATCGGAAAGAGACTGGTTCCTGGCAATAACATAAAGTATCCGGCGGGACAAGGTGTCTGTAACCTCAGCAATAACATCAACCACATTATTTTCCGGAATATCGGGACTTTCATCGTTCATTTTAGTCAGGATGAACTCCGGCGTTACTGATGATGGGCGAAGGGAAGAGGACCTCCAGACGTCATTTTTGTTCAGGACGTACAGATTGTTTATGTACACATTGGTCGGGATCTTTTGTTTTCCGGCATCGACAAGGTAAATAAGCGCCATCATGTTGACGTTTGTTTTTCCCGCATCTGCAGTGGTGTTTCTGTATAAAAATGTTTCAAGGAAAAACAAACCGGAATCAATCTCTATGGTATCGGCTGATAGCTCATAAAGCTGCTTTGCGAACCCTGAACCGGCTGATGTCTCATGGTTGTTTTTATAGACAACCGATAGAATTACCCCGGTCAGGAGGAATGATATACTGAAGTTTCTCATTTGAACTTGCAGTTACAATAATTAAACTGCGAATTCCGTGCCATTTTCGCTGTTTCCGAAAAGAAATATTAATACAAGTTAGGCAAAGTTTAAAGGCAAAACAATGTTTTTAGTTGATTTTATTCAGTGGGCATAAAGAAACTGTCTACATCATACCTTTGAGCACATTCATAAGCTGTGGTTTGGAATGCAAGCCAGCCTGGCGGTACTTCATCTCCCCATTCCTGAATATCATCAGTGTCGGCACTCCCCTGATACCGAACCTCGCCGCCAGCTGTGGATTCTTGTCAACATCGATCTTTATTACCTTAATTTTATCTCCAAGTTCTGATGCTACTTCCTTCAGTATTGGTGATTGCACCTTGCATGGACCGCACCATTCGGCAAAGGCATCAATCACAACCGGAACAGGTGACTGGATGATCTGGTCGAAATTTCCTTTCATGGAATATTTAATTGACACAATAACAAAAATACATATTGTTAGGTTCAGACAGATTTCTTGTCACACTATGAAGAAATTACCGTCTTTAGCAAGTGCGGCATCCTGTGAAATATTAAATGCAGTTGACACAATAATTAATATACTTTACGTTGATTGATATATATATTGTATAACAATAAATTTCCAAAGATGGGACTCTTCAGCAGACTAAGAAAAACGCATAATGGGACTCCGGCAGGTTCAGCTGTGCCCGGCAGCCTTGAGAAAACACCCTCCGGACAGGATTCGGGTTTTTTCTCTTCGGGTTCAAACAAAGGTATCGATTCCATTTATGCATTCCTGCAATATGATTATGAATCACGGGGATACAATGATGCGCTGACCAATCCCGATGAAAGTTACAGGAACGACAACATCAGGCTGATTCAGCATGACCTGATGATCCTGATTGACAGGACAGCCACTTATTACGAAACAATGCTCAGGGAAACCGACTTCCATATCAGTTCCAGGAGCAGGGCAGGTCTGATCGATCTTGTCGAAGAGCTGAAGATAAGGAAGGAAGTTACTTCCGATCATCTGGGGAAAGTAAGGCAGATCAGGGAAGAGGCTTCGAAAGGGGATGGAGCCTCACAGAGAATAGTCCTCTCATACCAGCGTGGTTTCATGAGGGGACTCTATGCAATATCACAGTCGAAATTATTCAACGGAAATTTATGAAAATGAAGGATCTCTGGTTAAAGCTCGGATGTTACATCACCGGCTACAATTATACGATCATAAAAAATTCAAGCGAAGCGAGCGCCAAAACTGTAAAGAAGTACCTCTCTGCAATTCTGATAGTAAGCATACTCTGGGGTTTTATAGGCTATTCATTCGCACAGCGATACCTGCACATGGGTATTGCCGGATCAATACTGGTCTCATTGGTGATGATCATTATCGTCATACAGATTGAAAGGCAGATCATTCTTTCAATGGGTAAAAACAGCCTTGTGCCAATCTTCCGGACACTGATCGGCGTGGTAATGGCGGTTATCGGATCAGTTATCATCGACCAGATCATTTTCAGGGAAGATGTGGAAAAGGTAAAAATCAGCAATCTTCAGGCTGAAGTCAACAGCATTCTTCCGGTGAAGGCCAGGGAACTCGATCTTCAGATCAGCCAGCTTGATTCTGCAATACTCTCAAAGGAGGCTGAGAGGACGGCATTGATCGAGGAGATCACAAAAAAGCCATTCATTAAAAGCGCAACATCCGAGACAAGGCACTTCCAGATGCAGAGAAACACAGGGAACGGTGAAATGAAGGACACCCTGGTAAAAAGGACCGACCTGGCGCTGAATGATGTTGTCAATCCAAAAACATCGCTGCTCCCTGATATTGAAGAACAGCTCGGCCTGCTCAGGAGCCAGAAGAACGAGAAGGAAAATAACAAAATTAATGTGAGGGATGAACTTGAAAAGGAACTTGGTTCGAAAACCGGATTCCTCGATGAATTGAAGATCCTTTTCTCGATACTACTCTCGTCATGGATAGCAATGACTGTATGGTCAATGTTCTTCCTCTTCCTCATGTCTATTGAGGTGCTTGTCCTGGTGAATAAATTCGGAGAGGAGAAAACAGATTATGAATCAATTATTCTTCATCAGAAAGATGTCAGAATAAAGATGCTGGATAAGCTCACCTGAAAGAAAAATAATTACATTGCAGCGTTTTTGTTTTGGGGATTCATACCGGATTATTCAATCTAAACTTTCTTTAAGATGCTTAACATCAAAGGGTTATTGCTTGGCAATTTCCGTGTTTTTTCCGATACATCTTGTTTCAGGCTGGCGCCGATAACAGTCCTTACAGGCCCGAACAGCTCGGGAAAAAGCACGATTACAGGTTCGTTAACTCTTATGAAGAACCTGAACACCTGTTCACTCCCCTACAAGGTAAGACTCGATTCTGGAAAAAATCCTTTCGGCAGCTTTGATATGATAGCCGGTAAAAATTCCAGGGACAAGGTCATCAAAACGGGATATGACCTGTACAACATTATTTTAGGTGAAAATGTAAGAGTGGTTTTCACCTTTGAGAAAGGAAGGAACTTTGAAGCATCTGTTAAAAACATCAGTATAAGGTATAACGGGGGGAATCTTTTTGACTTCACCTTTGATCAGAACAGGATACAGACCCGTGTAGGGCTGAAGTATTTGTACGACAAGCTGAGCGGGATAAAAAAAGAGAAGAACCATTACCTGGAAATGGAGAATAACTTCCGGCAAATAAGGTCATCCTCCGGGACCTTTAAGGAAGGACCAGCTGTCGATGAGGAAAACCAGATGAGGATTTTTCATGTTGACAATGACCTCAAACGGAAGAACCTGTCTGAATATCTGAAGAATAACAACATCCCGGAAGCAGAGTACGAAAGACTATTCTACTTCTACGGGAAGCACAGGATATTGCCAGGTAATGACGGTACTGAAGCCGAACTTACCCGCAAGGCAGGAAGAATAATCACTGATTTCACCGACGACCAGATTTTGTTCAATAACGAGCTGCTGATAAAAATGCTCGATATACCTGCTGAAACATTCGATACCAAAAGCATAAGGGGAATGATAAGCAAGGAATTTCCCGAACTCTTCGATTGTCTGGTGCTTCTGAACAATCCCGATTCCCTGAACAACATTGTCGAGCTTTTGCGCAGGAAAAATTATGACGAATGGGAAAAAGATTATCTCGAGATCGAAGTGGCATCTTCCAAGCGGATGAAGGGCATAGAATCGGCAGGGGAATTATCATCTGCAATTGATCACCACCTTCAGTCGCGATTCGATAAATCGCGGTTCTTCAGGGCAGTCACCGAGCTCAGCATGACCCGTGAAGGTTTCATACAATCATATCACCGGTACAAAAATGTGAGGACCCTTTCTTCTTTCTGCAGCCTCGTGCTCGAAAAGATAATGCATGATCTGCAGACCGACCTCGACAGGTCAGTTAATGTTCAGCTTCGCGATCTCAATCCTGTTATGTCAGTAGATTTCGATCACCCCCTGCACGATCTGATCCGGAACTATTCAATGATGCGAGGAAAAGATAATTTTCTGAAGAACTGGTTCCGCAAGCTGAATATTTGTGATGATCTGCTGATAGATATTCCTGCCAGGGGAATGGGTTATTTCCCCGGATTGATGAAGAACGAGGAGAAGAACTCCCTGGCAACTGAAGGATCAGGCACCGGAAGATTGCTTATGATGCTGCTGGGAATTGCAAATGCCCGGCATCATTGCGATTTGCGCGATTACAACGAGGATCTGCAGTATTACCCCGGAACCATTATACTTGAGCAGCCCGAATCGGGTCTGCATCCGTCATGGCAGTCGAAGCTTGCTGACATGTTTGCTGATGCAAAAAAGGAATTCGGATTGCATTTTGTGATTGAAACTCACAGCGAATACATAATTAACAAGCTGCAGTATCTGGTGGCGACGGGCAAGCTTTCGAAGGATGATGTTCTGATATACTATCTCGATAACAGGTCAAAGGATGGCTCTCCGAAACCTGTTGAGATCACATTGGATAAGAGCGGAAACCTGTCACAGGATATACCGGGCGGCTTCCTTGATGAAGAGGACTGCAGGTCTCTTGGATTGTTCAGGTTGAAAAGGGTGAGCAGGAATTAATGTGCAAATTTAGGTGTCGCAGACGGCCTGTGCCAAAAAAAAACAAACAGGTGATTTTCAGAGCGAAAAAATTCATAAATTTATAGCGGGGATTGAACAAAACAGGAAAACAAAGCTGAACCATGCGCCTTAAGCTATAGCAGTTGTCCATGAATTTTTTTCTGATATATTTTCTGACAGGTGTTCTGATGAACTTCATTGGCCCTCTTGCTTCACAGATCAGGAGGGAGATGAAGGATCTGAGAAGCCAGACTGTTCCGTTGAATGAAGTCGAATCAAGAAGGCGAAAGCTCCTTTTTTCTGAAGTGATATTCAGGTCGCTCGTGGTGTTGCTTTTCCCTGTTGCCAATATTCTTTGGGTAATGGATATATTACGTTGCAGGAGTGAGAAAAAAGAGCGTGAAGCAAGGCACGAAAGAGTCCGCAGTGAGATTAAAAAGGACCAGGAGCGCATAAAATGGGACATTATACAGAATAAAAGCTTTATTTATTTCAAGGATACTCATGGCGGTGGTACAATAAAATGCCATGGCTGTGGTTTCAGCGAGGAAATAGTTAGCTATTCCCATGGACATGACGAACCGCTACCATTTGCACGCGGATACCAGTGCCAGAAATGCGGCAAGTTTCACAGGATTCAATTCCTGGGCACAAGGATGATCACTCCATACCTGAAATGTTCATGCGGGGGTGAACTGTCGAACATTAAACCGATTTTCTGCCCAAAATGCATGGCAAGGGACGTTTATTTCCAGTGTGAATACGTTACCTGAGGTTCAGCAACGTTAGCTGACCGGAAGATTGTGCCTTGCAATTTTATTAAGAAGCAGGTTGATGTCTATTGGCTTGGTAATATAATCGTCACAACCGGAATCAAGGGCTGTTTTTATATCTGCCTGGTTAATATAGGCTGATTGTGCAATTACCGGAATCCCGGGCTTTATCTTCTTTATTTCCCTGGTGGCATCCATACCATTGAGCTCCGGGAGCCTTATATCCATGAGAATGAGACTGATATTTTCCTTGCTT
>JBLNAO010000128.1:0-22444 GCA_050259395.1 Chloroflexota bacterium | reverse complement strand
ATATTGATGTCCGGCAGGAGCCTTCCTATCTCAAAGGCATAGATCAGGGTGTTGACAAAGGCAAGACCTCTCCCTTTGCCGCCAAGCGAACCGCCTGAAAGGCTTACAACATTTGTATCGTCTATCGAAGCGGATTCCTCGAAATTAATCACCCTTCCCTTATTAAGCTCCCTTCTTCGCTGGCGTATAAGCGTGACAAGGAACTCCCGCATGTCTTTAAGACTTTTGAAATCGGCAACAGTCATGGGGCTGAGCATCCTGGCTATTTTCACCTCACCCCTCGACATCAGCCACAGTGAAAAATGATTGCGCTGAGCATGGTAAAGAAGAGAATCCTCAGGCACGGTGAGAAGTATCTCCTCAAATTCCTTCATTGATTTTGCAATGGCTATCTGTCCACCCTTCCTATCCCTGTAAATGAAGTGTCCAAAACCGAGATAGTAGTTAATGAAAGATTTAAGGTCCTGCTGAAGATTTCCGGAATTCTTATTGATGAATACGGCCTTCAGATCATATGCGGCTTTGGAGTTTTCAGGATCAGACGATTGCAGCACAGCCGGAACATTGGGCAGATCTTTCCGGATCTCCTTGATCAGTTCATAGCCTGCGGTATCTGTTTTTACGCCAGCCTTTGGAAACCGCATGTCGGAAATAACGCAAAGGAGATTCTCACGGTATTTCCTGCTGACTGCCAATGCATCCTCGAAATCAGAAGCAAGCAATATTTTTGGCCGGGCCTTAAGCTTAAGCACTTTGTAAAGCTCATCTGACGAAACATCCTCAATCAGTGACCTGGTCTGCTCCAGAACGAGCCTGTACAAAACAGGCAGGTAATTCGAGTAGAACCTGGCAGAATCTTCTACAAGAAGTATGATCCTGATAAGTCCTTTTTTCGTATCATTATCAGCATTCACCTTGTCTTCCAGCAGATTGACCATTGTGAAGAATACGCTGGAATCGCCTGTCCAGACAAAGAAATTATCGAATTTTACTCCAAGCTTTCGTTGCTTTTTTACATAACGTGCATCATAGGCGTTGTTGAGCAGGAGGAAAGTTGGGATGAAAGGATACTTTTCCTTAATCTTTCTGCATAGGAGGAGCTGGCTTTCCTTTTCAACTCCTACCATTATGATAATCAGGTCGTAATGTCTTTCCCGAAGTTTTTCAAACGCCTCATCTTCTCCCGAGACGCCGGTGAGCCTGGGCATGTTTGAAAGGTTCATCCTGAAATATTCTCCGGTCATGAAGTCGGAAAATCGGCCTTCACCCTCAATGGAATAAGCATCATAAAGGTTTGCTACCAGAAGTATTTCCTTAACCCTGAAGGGCATTAGATCGTGGAAAACATCCCGTTCAGCGTTGTAGCGGTCGATAAATTTCTGCAGCAGCTTTTTCCCTGCGCCGGCCTGTTCATCAATGACTTCCTTTTTAGGCTTGATGATGTTCCTGGCTTTGTAACTGTTGAGATAACCAGTAATTATATTGGAAATGTTTTGTATCAGGTCTCTCTCCTCTTTCAGGAAAGGACCCTCATCTTCATCCCTGAACTGGCTTGTATAGAAAACCTCGATTGTTCCGGTTTCGTCGTCTATCGTGGTAAACTCCTGGTATATTCTCCATTCTGATTCCCGGAAATCCTGCGTTATGAACTCCATGCCCATAAACCTGATGCGGGCAACAGTAAATTCGGGATATTGCCATGCTGCAGGAAGAAGCAGCACTATCTGGTGGAGAGATTCCGCAACCGGCTTCCCCTCCTTGAGAATGGAAGTTGTCCTGTTAATGCAGGCAAGTTCCTTCAGTCGCTCTTTCTGCTCATGCAACAGTCTGCTGAAGTCCATATTATCCTGCATCCGTCCGTCCATCCGGGGTCGGTTCTAACTGACTTCCCAGGTTGACCCGCTTTTAAGCAGGTCGTCAACACACCTGATTTTCGAAGATTTCTTAATTTCTGATATCTGATCCCTTATTGCATTGTCGTAAGTTTCACCTTTGACTGATCTTATTATGCCAAGGGCAACAGGGTATTCAGGGTACTTCATATTGGCAAGCATGTAATGGATCCCTGGATTCGGCTCAAATGCATCGTGAACCAGGATGTCCTTCTCCGTAATGCCTTTCTCACCAAGAGCAACAACTTTAAGCTTCAGTCCATCAAGCATCAGTCCCAGGTTGTTGTCCTTCCCGAAAATCATCTTTTCACCATGTCTGAGGATAATGGTCCTGTCCTCCCTGACCTCTTTCGCAGCGATATTATCATGTATTGCATCGTTGAAAATGACGCAATTCTGCAGCACCTCCACCACAGATGTACCTCTGTGCTTCTCGGCGGCAGTATAGATCTGTGTCGACAACGCGACATTTACATCGATTGTGCGGGCAAAGAACTTGCCTTTTGCACCGATCACAAGCTCGCCAACCGAAAAAGGTTCCTCTACTGTTCCAAACGGGGAGGTCTTTGTCACTATCCCTTTTTGCGACGTTGGGGAATACTGCCCCTTCGTGAGCCCATATATCTCGTTGTTGAAAAGGATTATGTTGATGTCGATGTTCCTGCGGATAGCATGAATGAAATGATTTCCGCCTATTGCAAGCGCATCACCGTCGCCTGTCATCTCCCATACTGAAAGTTCAGGATTGGCCGTTTTGACCCCGGAGGCTATGGCAGCTGCTCTCCCGTGAATACTATGAAATCCATAAGTGTCCATGTAATATGGAAAACGCGATGAACATCCGATGCCGGAGATAAAAGCGTATTTTTCCTTTGCGATGTCGAGTTCAGCAAGCGCTCTCTGAACACCATTCAGTACAGAATGATCGCCGCAACCCGGGCACCACCTTACTTCCTGATCGCTCTTGAAGTCTTTCGGAGTATATCTTGATTCGATTGTTTCAGCCATTTATTTGCTTTCTAAAAGTTTAATGCAATTTTCCTTAATTTCCTGAACCGTAAAAGGCACTCCCTGGACCTTATTGTATTGCTCGTAGGTGAATTCCTGGTGTTTCATCCTCAGGTAACCCGCAAACTGACCGAGGTTCAGTTCACACACAATGATTTTCCTGAACTCCCTGAAAACGTCTTTTACATTTTTAGGCATTGGATTTATATAGTTGAAATTTACCAGACTGACTTTATGACCTTCCTTCTGCAATTCGCGTACAGCTGTGAGCAAATATCCCAATGATCCGCCCCACCCTACAACCAGCAGGTCACCTGAATTCTGACCATAAACTTTCAGATCTGGTATTTCGTCGGCAACCTTCTGAACCTTTGCTTCTCTGAGTCTGACCATCTTTTCGTGATTCTCAGGAACATACGACACTGTGCCTTTGACTGTCTTCTCGAGTCCACCGATTCTGTGCTCGAGACCTTCAGTGCCCGGAACAGCCCATGATCTGACAAGAGTATTCTCGTCACGTTGATAGGGCATGAATTTGTCGCCGGTCTGAATAGCAAAAGGAGGCTTTATTTCAGGCAGATCCTTCATTTCCGGTATTTTCCATGGCTCGGTTCCGTTAGCAAGGTAGCTGTCGGAAAGCAGAAGTACGGGAGTCATATGCTCGAGCGCTATTCTCGCGGCTTCGAAAGCAAAATTGAAGCAGTTTGATGGTGTGCTGGAAGCAATCACCACAACAGGTGATTCTCCATTCCTTCCATATAGAGCCTGCATAAGGTCTGACTGTTCTGTTTTTGTAGGAAGCCCGGTCGAAGGCCCCCCTCTCTGGACATTGATGATGACAAGTGGCAACTCTGTCATCACTGCCAGTCCTATAGCCTCTGATTTCAGTGCTAAGCCCGGGCCTGATGTGGAAGTTATTGCAAGATTGCCTGCGAAACTTGCACCTATCGATGTGCAGATGCCTGCTATCTCATCTTCAGCCTGGAAACTCTTCACGCCAAGATCTTTCCTTGCAGCCAGCTCCTCGAGGATACCGGTGGCAGGCGTAATTGGATAAGAACCTATAAACAGTTCAAGGCCAGCCTTTTCGGCAGCAGCGAGGAAACCCCAGGCCGTGGCTGTATTCCCGGAAATATTTCTGTAGGTTCCTTTAGGGATGTTGGCCGGAGGAACATGATATACCGGCCTCAATGCCTCTATCGTCTCGGCATAATAATAACCGGTACGCAGAGCAACTTTGTTTGCCTCAGCAATATTTGGTTTGTTTTTGAACTTCTTTTCAAAAAAATCCTCGGTATATTTCAGTTTCCTGTCGAACAACCAGTAAACCATCCCAAGGGCGAACATATTTTTTGTCCTCATTACAGATTTCTGATCGAGTCCAAAATCCTTGAGCGCCTCTTTGACCATTGTGGAAATGGGGGCAGCGATAATATTATGATTCTCGAGCTTTTCTTCTCTTATAGGATCTTTCTCGTAACCTGCTTTTTGAATACTTTTCTCCGAGAAATTACCCTCGTCGTAGATGATTGTCCCGCCCGGTTTCACCCAGGCGGCATTAGCTTTAATTGCCGCAGGGTTCATTGCAACAAGAACATCGGCATAGTCTCCCGGTGTATTGACCTCAGAATGACCGAGATGCACCTGGAATCCCGACACTCCCCCCACTGTACCTGAAGGGGCGCGTATCTCAGCCGGATAATCGGGAAAAGTAGAAAGATCATTACCGAATAAAGCGGCAGTATCGCTGAAAAGGGTGCCTGTCAGCTGCATTCCATCACCGGAGTCACCTGAAAAACGGATAACCACTTCATCTCTTTCGATAATCTCAGTTTTTTTACTCATGATTTCTTTAGGATCTACTCAGAATGCTCAAAATTAAATGTTTAAACGATGAAATTACTAAACCTTAAGGGTTTAATGAAATGATATTGATCATATTTTGAATGGCAGGGCTTTCCTGTCGATTAACTCCAGATATCGGCCTTGTGCAGGTTTATCCTTCCTTCGAAGAACATTCGTGCTATTTTTTCAAAATAAGAAGTGTAATCAGATACGAAAAACAGGTCCTTTGATTTGCCTGATGTATTAAGCAGTTTTTTGCTCTCGAGCGCCCTGCTGACAATTCCTGAAACAATTTTTCCTGAATCGACAACATCGACATTGAAGTTGAATATCTTGCTGATCTGGTTTTTGATTATAGGGTAATGTGTGCAACCGAGGATAAGCGCTTCGATACCCGTAAGCGACTTGTCTGAAAGATATGCTCTTATTATTGCGTTGCTGATATCGTCGAAAATGAATCCCTCCTCGATCATGGGAACAAGAAGCGGAGTAGCCATCGAAATAACCTCCATCGATGGCGAATCTATTTTCAGTTTTTTCTCATAAGTGCCGGAGCTGATTGTCCTTTTTGTACCGATAACACCAATCTTCTTGTAATTACAGGTTCCCATGTATTGCACCACCGGATCGATCACATCGATCAGGATAGTCTTATCACGATATTGTTTTTTAAGTGAATCGAATGCTGATGCGGATGCGGAGTTACAGGCTATAAGAACAGCTTTTGCCTTATGCTCCCCGAGCAGGAACTGGGTAATTTTCTCGGAATAAAACTTTATCGATTCTGCAGATTTATCGCCATAGGGAAGATGGGCAGTGTCGCCGAAGTAAACAATGCTCTCACCCGGGAGGACGCTTTTTACGGCATGTGCCACCGTGAGGCCTCCGACACCGGAATCAAATATGCCAATAGGCTGCTCGTTCACTTTGATTCTTAAATAAAAAACCATCCCTGTTCCGGCGGGATGGTTATAGGTTTATGGTATGTAATTTACTTTATACCAAGCTTGGCTTTTGCAAGTTGCAGGATGTCTGTGCTCTTTGCAGCATCGAAATAAAGGAGCCCTTTAACATCGAATACATACACGAATCCGTTATCCTTTCCAACATCCTTGATTGCCTTGTCGATCTTCGCATAAACCGGCTGGAAAAGCTCTGCCTGTTTTTCCTGAAGCTGAGTCTGAGCGTTCGTCTGGAATTCCTGAATCCTCCTGTTCATATCGATGAGCTCCTGCTCTTTGGTCTGACGAACAACATCTGTATAGGTCTTGCTTTCTTTCTGATAAGTATCGTTCTTATTGTTGAATTCCACCGACATCAGTTCCAGGGCATTGATAAGGTCTTTCCTGAAATTCTCAAGCTTAACGGTGGCGGAATCAAATTCCGGCATGGCCTGGATCAGCTCATCGCTGTTGATATGCCCGAATTTAAGATTCTGAGCCATTGCATTCTGCCCGGTAAACATTATCAGGATTGACAGTACTGCCGCTCCAAGAAATCTTTTCATTTTCATAATCTTAATTAAAAATATGTGTGCAAAAGTAATCAATTAATTCTTATAACCTAATTTTTCAAGCACCTGATCGCTCAGATCAAACTTGGGATTTGCGAAGAGAATGTTCCCTCCTGCGGCAGTGTCGAAAATGACTGCATAGCTTCCCTCAACTGCAAGCTCCTTGATTGCTTTAAGTATTTCATCCTGAATGGGTTTGACAAGCTCTTCCCTTTTTTTGAAAAGATCGCCTTCCATTCCGAAATATTTGTTCTGAAGATCTTTCATTTCCTTTTCCTTATTGATAATCTCCTCTTCTCTTTTTGCCTTCATATCGGGTGAAAGAAGAACAGCATCGTTCTGGTATGTTTTGTACATTTTCTCGACAACAGCATAACCGTCTGCCACCTCTTTCTCCCACTGCTGTGAAAGCTTCTCAAGCTGATCCTGAGCCGCATTGAATGCAGGTATGTTTTTCCTGATGTATTCGGAATCCACAAAAGCATATTTCTGAGCCATGGCCATTGCCGATGTCAGAACAAGCAGACTTATAAGAACGCCAATTTTTTTCATGTGGAGCAAATTAATTAGAACTGTTGACCTATTACAAAGTGGAATTGAGACTTGTTTGCATTGGGATTGTTCGTCGGATCGGGAACCTGGTCGAAACCATAACCCCAGTCGATACCGAGGAGACCGAACATCGGCAGGTTGGCTCTAAGGCCGATACCCGCTGACCTGTTCATTCTGAATGGATTGTATTCGCTCAGCTTGTACCATGCGCGACCGGATTCCAGGAATGCAAGACCATAGATTGTAGCCTGTGGATTAAGAGATATGGGATATCTCAATTCGAAAGTAATCTTTGAATAAACGTTACCTGAAGGAACCCCGGTTTTCGGATCAGGAGGTGTAAGTGAACCGTTTGTATATCCCCTCATTGCAATCACTTCCCTGCCGTAGAAGCTGTATCCGGTCATACCGTCACCGCCGAGATAAAAGTTTTCAAAAGGTGATGGCCCTATATCTTTATTGTAATGACCCAGATATCCGAAGGCGAACTTCGCGTTGAGGACAAGCTTGTCGTTAGTTGCTCCTAATCCCAACGGGAAGTAGTTATCAGCCTTGAAAGTCCATTTATGGAATTCGATCCAGTTATATTTCACCTCATCGGGGACACCGATCATGTTCTGGCCGGATATGAGTGAATAAGGAGGAGTTGCCTGCAATGCCAGGGTGAAAGATGAACCGTTCTTCGGATAGATCAGGTTCGGCCCTGTCGAAAATCTCTGCAGCCTTGCAGTGAAACTCAGGAGGTTCGATTTTCCGTTTTCGAACAGGAACCTCATTACGTTGTAGTCCTTAAGATTGTATCTCTGATAGCTAAGTTCACCATATATCGAGAAGAAGTCATCGGGCCAGCTCAACCTCTTGCCAAGACCAAGTGAGGCCCCGTCGATAATCATCTGCTGTCTCCCGTCCTCACTCTTCTTCTTGCCGTTTGTCATAAGGGAGCGGTAGAATGAAACAGAGAATGTATTCGGGTTTTTCCCGCCCAGCCATGGTTCGACAAATGAAATATTATATGATTGATACACTCTCCCGTTCGACTGTGCCCTTATGCTCAGTGATTGACCATCGCCGGAAGGATAGGGCCTCCATTGCTTGAGGTCGAAGAAGTTCCTCATTGCGAAATTGTTGAAGCGCACTCCAACTGTACCAACAAGCATTCCTGCTCCCCATCCGCCCGAAACTTCGAACTGGTCGTTTGCTTTTTCCTCGAGTTTGTACAGAAGGTCCACAGTTCCGTTTATCATGTCAGGAAGTGGCGTTGGCTGAATTTTTTCAGGATCGAAATGACCCAGAACGCCTAACTGCCTGATAGACCTCATGATATCGTTTTTGCTGAACAGGTCGCCAGGGAGAGTGTAAAGCTCTCTTCGTGCAATATGCTCGTTGGTCCTTGTGTTGCCTTCGATTATTATATTATTAAGGTATGCCTGGTCGCCTTCATAGATCCGTATCTCAAGATCCACGGAGTCGTTTTCAACCTTGGATTCAACAGGAGTAAGGCTCGAGAACAGGTATCCGTTGTCCTGGTACAGGCTGCTGACGGCATCCTGAGCACCGCCGCTTCCTCTAAGCCTGTCATCAATCAGCGATTTATTATATACAGTCCCTTTTTCAACATTGAAGGCTCTTTCGAGAAGCTCTTTGGAATAGACGCTGTTTCCAACCCAGTCGACGTTCCGGAGAAAATACTGGTCGCCTTCGCTTACCCTTATCTGAAGGCCAACCCTGTCGTCGGAAATCTTGTAAAGCGAGTCGGAAATTATAGTGAAATCCTTGAATCCGTTATCATTATAGAAGGTTGTAAGCTTATCCTTATCTTCCGTGAATTTCTCTCCCACATACTTCGACGACCTGAAAAAGTTAAGGTTTTTAACCTTCGTTCCTTTCATCTTTCTTTTGAGCTTCGAATCGTCGAAATATTCGTTGCCAACAAACGATATGTCGCCGATCTTAACCTTCTCGTTTTTGTCAACATTAACACTCAGTATGATGTTATTGGGCTGATCGGGATCGTCTTTCTGAACGAAGTCAACTTCGGTGTTGAGGAATCCTTTTTCAACAAAATGATCCTTGATAATCTTCTCTGCAGTCTTCAGAAGATAGTCGGTAATCTGTGAACCAACGGGAAGGTTGAGCTTCTTAACGAGATCCTCCTGCTCGGACTTCCTCATCCCGTTGTATTTGACTGAAGATATCCTTGGCCTCTCCTGCAGCGCTATATCGAGGTACACAGTGTCACCTGAGAATTTTGAAGCATAAATTTTTACATCGGAGAAAAGGCCCTGCATCCAAAGCTTCTGGACGGCTGTTGTTACAGCTTCACCCGGAACAGCTATCGACTGCCCCTGGCGCAAACCGGAAATTCCAATCAGTGCGTTCGGATCAAGAAACCTGACTCCTGAGACACTCACGCCACCGATGATGTATTCGTCGGGCGACATGAAATCTGCTATTTCCTGTTTTTCCTGGGCATTGACCTGCAAGCCTGACAGGATCAAAAGCAATACTGTGAAAGTCCTTATAAATATTTTAACAATCATCAATTCTCTATTTTTCCAAAATCTGTTCACTTGTCTTTCCGAACCTTCTTTCCCTGTTCTGGTATTCTGCGATTGCTTTGTAGAAATCTTCCTTACCAAAATCAGGCCAAAGTATGTCAGTAAAATATAATTCTGTATATGCGAGCTGCCACAAAAGGAAATTGCTGATCCGGAGCTCTCCGCTGGTTCTTATCATTAATTCCGGGTCAGGAATGTTCTTTGTACTTAAATAGCCGGAGATTAACTGCTCATCGATTGTATCAGGAATCAGAACACCTCTGTAAACATCGAAGGCCAGCCTTCTCACAGCATCGGTGATTTCCCACCTGGAGCTATAGCTGAGTCCGACAACAAGATTAAGGCCGGTGCATGATGATGTGATCTTAAGGGTTTGTTCCAGCCTGTCGCGCACGTCGTCCGATAGTCTGTCAACATCCCCTATTATCTTCAGCCTGATATTGTTCTTCAGCAATGTATCCGTTTCATTGTTAAGAGACCTGACCATTATTCCCATAAGGGCAGTCACCTCATCGTCCGGACGGCTCCAGTTTTCGGTCGAAAATGCATAGAGGGTAAGGTAATTTATCCCCAGTTCAGCAGCAGCTTCAATAATCTCACGTAAAGAGTTAACGCCCTGCTGATGGCCAAAGATCCTGTCCAATCCTCTTTGTTGCGCCCATCTTCCGTTCCCATCCATAATAATTGCAATGTGGGAAGGCAGCTTTTCAGTATTTATATTATCCTTAAATGTCATAAATCAACGTTTGCGTCCTGAGTCAACGTCATCGTAGGCAGGACATCCGGCCAGTCTGCTCATAATTCTCCAGGTCAACGATACCCCGGTATAACTATACCAGTCATTGTTGTGGATCAATGCATAATCAGACGGAGCCACAAGTTCTTTCAGGCCGTCAAAGTTATCATAAAAAGTTTTACGAAAACCATATTCTGCTTCCAAACCCATATTTTTCAGGAGATTGATCCTGAAGCCCAGTGCGAAAGGTATCACAGGAAGCAGGCCTGAGCTGGCCGCTGCATTCAGTGCAATGCCAAATCCTCCGGCGAGGTAGGGAGTGTAATCATACAGCTTCCCCTGTGTTGAATATGGAAAAAAGTTGAACTCGTATTGAATTGCGGCTTCACCAACAAGTCCGCTGAACGATTCTGCCCTGTTACGCTGAAAAGCATTGTTGAAGTCGAGGTCGTTTCCCCTGAGGCCACCGAGCAGAACACCACCCCGTATAGCCTGCCTCGGATTAAAGTTGTACCTGTAAAACAACGATCCGGCAGGAAGAGGAGCATAGAGCAGCCTGTTAGGATTGATGTCGCCGAGATAAGATGTGACTCCTGCTGAAATACCCAAATCGGAATTAGGCTGGCCATGAACAGCCAGGGAAAGGGAAAAAAGTAATACGACCCAGTTTAATTTTTTCATTAAAACATTCCAGCCCGTGATTTTTTGAAAGTCGGCCACCCTTTAGAACTTGTCTTCATTTTGTAGGTAAACGTGAAATTCAAAAAATAATAAACGTCATTCGAGCTGGAATATTGTGAAGTATAACCTTCCAGATAATCAGAGAATGAATATCTTCCGCCAATTTCGACACCGAAGTTGAAATCGGGTGAGTAGATGAGGTTTGCGCCTGCGCCAACAGGAATTACAGCAGTGAAGCCGCCTGTCTCCATGCCTGCATTTACAAGCTTATCGTTTCCATTTACACTGTAGCTCGCTCCCCCGAATCCTGAAAACGCATAAACATCAAGCGAATTGATTATCCGCCTGAAACCTGCCTGCCCTTTTGAAAAAAGGTAACTGTTTTCGTTCTCGTTCTTTATGAAATAGAATTCACCAATAAGTGCAGGTTCGAATATGAAGATGCTTGATTCCATCATCCTCCCTTCATTTGAACCTCTTGCATCAGTTGCCCTGAGCTTTGCACCGGTAAGGCTCAACCTGATGTTCAGATCTTCCATAATCCTGTATTTAGCACTTGCATTGAAGTTGTACCTTGTCTGGAGGAAACTCAGGTCTTTAAACCCCAGGACATTCTCTTTCGGTGAAAAGCCTCCGACATCGCCAAAGAAGAAGGACGGACCCAGACCTCCGCTGACCTCAAATCTCCTCATCTTCCATAGTTGGGCACCTGCCTCAGGGACATTCAGACTAAAGAGAAAGCTCACAAGAAACAGGATCAAAACGGGGCGTTTCATCTGGATCAGTTTTAGGGTTAACTGTACAAATATAAGTATTAGGTTATCAGTACAAATATAAAACAATAATTTAATTGCGGCTGTCGGCGCCCCACATCAGCTTATTCCTCAGGGTACTGTAAAAATCCCTGCTTTTCAGCATTATTGTCTTAATCTTTTCCTTTGCCCGCGAAATCTGGATTTCTTCCCCGAAAGGAACTTTTATTGAACGGAAATCAACTGTCGTCAAATATTCCTTACTCCTGCCCTCCGCTATCATCTTCAACCGGCTTTCCCCTGAAATGACAATTGGCCTGATTGTCAGGTTGTGAGGTGCTATTGGCGAGATTATTATGCTTTCGTCGTCGGGGGTAAGTATCGGTCCTCCTGCGCTGAGATTATATGCCGTCGATCCTGTTGCAGTTGAAATTATCAGTCCGTCAGACCAGTATGTATTAAGATATGTGTCGTTGACGTAGACATGAATTGTGATCATGCTCAGGTCCGACTTCTGGATAGTTATCTCGTTAAGGGCATAAGAATTATTGCCTTCGAACAGTCCCTGAGGTTTTTCAAGGGAGAGCAGGCATCTTTCAACAACTATGAAATCGTTCCTCTGAAGCATGTCGATTGAAGAACCTATTTCATCCGCATAGATATTAGCCAGGAACCCCATCCGCCCTGTGTTGACACCGGCTATTGGTATCCCGAGGTCCTTCACCTTTATTGTTGTTTCAAGGAAAGTGCCGTCGCCCCCGACACTGAAGATAAGATCAGGGAGGTCTTTTATTTTTGAAAAATCGCTGAAATATTCAAGAGGAACATCCGTTGAAACATGAAAATCACCATTGCGCTTGTGCATCAGCATGGCAATGCCTCTTGAATTCAGCTCATGCACAAGCTTTCCAACACCATCCCTGGTCCTGGCTGTGCTGTCCTTGCTGAAAATAGCGACCCTGTTCAGCATTTTAAAAATATATGTTCAGATATTAAGATATTTCATCAGCAGATCGAATCTTTCGGAGTATAGGCTTTCCATTGAATCGTTCGTAGTCACCCACGTCTTAACTTCATAATTGTACCGTTCGAACGTCCTTATCACCGATGTGAGATCGGTTGTATTCACCTTCAAAGTAACTTCCAGCCTTGTCGATTCGGGTGGTGAGGTTATATACATGCTCAGTATCTTCACGTTATTGCTTTCCACTATCTGCGCTATCTGTGTAAGTGAGTAATCCCTCTCAACGATATCGAGCACTATTATCCCTCCCGGCTGATCCATAGAAGAGATCCCGGCAATATGCCTTATAAGGTCGTTTGTCGTGATTACGCCCTGGTAACGGTTTTTCCTGTCGAGAACAGGCACCACAGTAAGCTTCAGCCTTGAAGCAAGACCGATAACCTCGAAAATATGCTGTTCGGAAAATACAAAAGGTTTGATCAGTGTCAGTTCATGATTGCCTATCGGCTCCTTTGCCTGATTCATGTCATATATGTCAGCATCGGAAATAAGGCCGAGAAAGTCCTGATTGTTTACAATCGGAAGATGCGATACCCTGAAAATCTCCATCCAGTTGAGGGCTGTCTGCCCCAGGTCGGAGGTTTTCAATGCGGGAATAACTTCAGATATCAAGTCTTTTGCGACCATAATAACAATTATTACATCTAATATAACAAAAAAAATACCGTTATTGTAATTTTGATGTTAATTAAGAAAACATTAACACCATCCCCATGACAAAGTTAAGCGTAAATATCAATAAGATAGCGACAATCAGAAATGCGCGCGGAGGAAATATTCCCAATGTTCTGAATGCTGCCATTAACTGCCAGCTTTTCGGAGCTGACGGAATTACAGTTCATCCGCGTCCCGATGAAAGACATATCCGCTATTCCGACGTTATGGATATCAAGCCTGTAATAAAGACAGAATTCAATATTGAAGGCTATCCTTCGCAAAGCTTCATCGCTCTTGTGCTCGCAGTGAAACCCGACCAGGTCACTCTCGTGCCGGATGCCCATGATGCAATCACTTCAAATTCAGGATGGAACACCAAAAAGAACAGGAATTTCCTGACTGACATAGTCTCAACCTTCAGGCAGGAAGGCATCAGAACGTCTCTTTTTGTAGATACCACCCCTCTGAATATCGAATACGCGGCTTATACTGCCACGGACCGGATTGAGCTGTACACGGAACCCTTTGCAACAAGATTCAGTGATAATGCCCCCGAAGCAGTCGCGCCATTCACAAAAGCCGCGCAGCTTGCTCATTCAATAGGCCTCGGTATCAACGCCGGCCATGATCTTAACCTCGAAAACCTGAAATATTTCTGCCAGAATGTCCCATGGATCGAGGAGGTGTCAATAGGACATGCTCTCATTTCAGATGCACTTTATCTGGGGCTGGAGAATGCAATACAGATGTACAAAAGGCAGCTGGCCGAATAATGAAACTGTTCTTCAGGAAATACGGTCAGGGTCCCGTCCTGGTGATACTTCACGGACTTTTCGGTTCATCCGATAACTGGACCAGCATCGCAAAAAAGCTTGAGGACCGGTTTACAGTAATCCTTCCCGACCAGAGGAACCATGGCCAGTCTCCACATTCCGGGATTCACGATTACGAGGCGATGAGAAATGACCTTCACGAGCTGGTGACAGATCTTTCCATTGAAAAATTTTTTCTTGCCGGACACAGCATGGGTGGCAAGACAGCCATGGCTTTTGCGATGAAATGGCCCGAGATGCTCCTGGGTCTTCTTATTGCCGACATCTCGCCTTTCAGGGGCGATGACAGTGTAGGCACCGAACATTCATATCATGCCAGGATCCTCAATTCAATGCTGGCGCTCGACCTTTCAACCCTGTCATCAAGAGAAGAAGCTGAATCAGAACTTTCAAAATCAGGTTTCCCTCCGGATATCCGGGGGTTCATTCTGAAAAACCTTCGCAGGGTGGAAGGCAACCGTTTCGAATGGAAGCTCAACGCCCCCGCGCTCCTCAGGAACCTTGAGAAGATCATGAAGCCCATGGATAGAAATCTTTCATATTCTGCCAGGGTTACAGGCTTTCCGGTGATATTTCTCAGGGGGAGCAAATCAGATTACCTCCCCCCGGAAGATTATCCTGGTATCCTCGAGATCTTTCCTGCAGCTGAATTCGTAGAGATCCCTAACGCTGGACATTGGGTGCATGCCGATAACCCCGATGCGGTTGTTAAAGGTATAAATATGTTCATGGAATCGTAAAGAGGTATATTCCATGGATCGTAAAGACGTTGCATGCAACGTCTCTACGGTTCAAACGTAACCGATTCCACACGATCGCCGGTGATTTGAGGAAGGTTCATGAATCTAAGAAGGACCTGGGCAATTGCAAGCACATCTTTTTCACAATATTTTGCAATCCTTGAAAGGTCCTTCTCGCCGTAATAGATCCCTGCTACCATGCTCCCATCGATATCATCCTTGGGTGTGGGTATGCCCAGGATCGACGTGAGCAATTCGAGCGACGTGAAATTTTTATAATCACCGAATTTCCAGAGGTCCATGGTGTCCAGAAGCTTCACGTCCCAGGGCTTCTTGCCTGCATTGTCAAGAATTTCGGGAAGAAGGAGCCTGTTTATTATCATCCTTCGTGAGATATAGGGAAAGTCGAATTCCTTCCCGTTGTGGGCACAGAGCACTGCTTCCTTCCGCAGCTTGCAGAACTTTACAACCAGATCGGAGAAATCCGCAAGAAGCGCTTTTTCATCGCTTCCGTAAAAGGATTTCAGCCTTATGAAGCTCTCCTCCTTCACTTTAAGTATTCCTACCGAAATGCAGATTATCTTTCCAAACTCGGAGTAAATGCCTGCGCGCTGATATACTTCCGAAGGAGTTTGCTCAGTATCGCGAAACTGTTTTGATTTCTTTTCCCAAAGAGTCTGGAATACAGGATCGAGCTTCTCGAAAGATTCCGCGGCAGGGACTGTCTCGATATCAAGGAAAAGGATGTCTTCGGGGTTGGTGTTGGCAAGCATCTGGCTATTTTTTATTTGATTTCCTGTTGATTGATTTTAAAAGATGACGCTCAATTATTGAAACCAGGACCTCAATGCCAACCTGGTTCTGACCACCACCCGGGATAATCACGTCAGCATATCTCTTTGAAGGTTCAATAAACTGCAAATGAGAGGGTTTAACAGTATCGTGATATCTTTCAAGAACCATCATCACTGAACGGCCACGCTCAATGATATCTCGTTGAATAACCCTTCCCAGGCGGTCGTCGGCATCAGCATCCACAAAAACTTTTATGTCCATAATGTTGCGCAGCCCTTCATCGGCAAGGATAAGGATACCTTCAACAATCACCACCCTTGCAGGTTTAACCGGAATTGTTTCTTTTGCTCTTACACATGTAAGGTATGAATAAACGGGCATCTCGATGCTTTTCCCTTTTTTCAGCTTTTCAAGATGGTCGATCAGAAGTGAAAACTCAAGCGAATCGGGATGGTCGAAATTAATTTTCTGACGTTCCTTCAGCGGAATATCGCTGTTATCCTTGTAATAGGAGTCCTGTGGTATGACAATAACTTCCCCGTTGGGAAACGACTTAACAATCTTGTCAACCACAGTGGTCTTTCCCGATCCTGTTCCGCCCGCAATTCCTACAATGAGCATAAAATAAAATAGTTAATTTTGCAGCAAAAGTACTAATTTGCAAAAAATGTCTGAACTATATCCACTTAAATTCGAAAATGTCCTCAGGGAAAAGGTTTGGGGAGGCCGTTCTCTCATTGAACACTATTACAAAAAAACAAAGTCACAGGGAAATATAGGCGAAAGCTGGGAAATTTCTGCTGTTTCGGATAATATCTCCATTGTGAGCAACGGATTCCTTGCAGGCAACAACCTTGAGGAACTTATCGAAGTATACATGGGTGACATAACAGGGGACTCAGTTTATGAGAAGTACGGAAATGAATTCCCTCTTCTGATCAAGTTCATTGAGGCAAGGCAGGATCTTTCAATACAGGTTCATCCAGGAAATGAGCTTGCGAAAAAAAGGCACAATGCATATGGCAAAACCGAGATGTGGCATATTCTTGAAAGTGAAAAGAATGCCAGGATCTATACCGGTTTCCGCGAAGGGACGACAAAAGAAATGTATCTCGAAGCAGTTCAGAATGGCACTACAGCCGATCTAATGAATGTGGAGACTCCTGACCCGGGCGATACATTCTTCACTCCTGCGGGAAGGGTTCATGCAATCGGAGCAGGAACTGTATTGGTAGAGATACAGCAGACATCTGATATCACTTACCGGATCTTTGACTGGAACCGCAAAAGTACAGGCACTGAAAAGAGGGAACTTCATACCGACCTGGCCCTCGATGCCATCGACTTCAACGAAGCAGGGAAAAGTAAAATAGTGACCAAACCGGAATTTAACAAACCTGAAAACCTTGTAGATTGTGAATTCTTTAACACCAACCTTATAAAGCTCAACAAACCTTTAAAAAGAGAATATTACCTCCTTGATTCGTTCGTTATTTTTATTTGTGTCGATGGTGAACTTGTGTTGAGATGGGAAGATAATCACGAACATATAACCAAAGGAGAGACAGTCCTTCTCCCGGCAGAGATTAAAGAGGTTATTCTTGATCCTGCGGGCGAAGCAAGTCTCCTTGAAGTTTACATAAACGAAGAAACAAAATACATATAAACCTTATTGAAATGAAATTTGCTCATCTGCTAATAATCATTCCGGCATTTCTTATTGCATCCTGCGGGAATAAATCAGGAAATACCGCGGATTCAGTTAATCCTGCCGATACAATTTCAGTTCCTGATACAGGCTTCACCGGTATCAAGCAATTCACAAACGGCAGGTATGTTATCAGTCATGTGACATTTAAGAATAGTGTCAGGGAAGGACTTACAAAAACATTCTATCCGAGCGGAAAATTGCAGAGAACATTCTGGTATGTAAACGGGTTGAGACAGGATTCATCCTGCTGGTATTATGAAGAAGGGCAGATTTTCAGAACCACGCCTTTCCTTAACGATACAATGCAAGGAGTTCAGAAACAATACTACAGAACCGGTGAGCTTAAAGCGAAGATGGGCTACAAAAAAGGGTTCAGGACCGATTTCTTCCAGGAATTTACACGGGATGGGCAGCTTGTCAAGGGATACCCTGAGCTGGTTGTCAAGACTGAAGACAACTATGCCAAAAACGGAAGTTACAGGATAATCCTCGAGTTATCAGACAAAAAAGTTAATGTCACTTTCAGGAAAGGTGATTTCACAAATGGCGCATACGACACTACAATGATGAAAAAGATCAGGACGGTTCAGAATACCGGCTACCTCGATCTTAAAAAAACAGATGGAGCCAAAAAGCAGTATGTCGGTGTAGTTGCTGAAATTCTTACCAATTTTGGCAACAGGATGCTCGTTTACAGGAAAATTGATCTTCCTTACAGTGATCTTGATTAAGCATGATAATTCACTCGGCCACATTCATTAAAAGCAGTCCGTCACTGAAGGATTGTCCAAAGCCGGACAGGCCTGAATTCGGCTTCATCGGCAGGTCGAACGTGGGTAAATCATCGCTCATTAACATGCTTACGGGATGGTCGAAGCTTGCAAAAACATCGGCTCAGCCCGGTAAAACAAGGACCATCAATCACTTCCTTGTGAATGAACGCTGGTACCTGGTGGATCTTCCTGGCTATGGCTACGCAAAGGTGACAGCTTCACAAAGGGATAAATGGAATGAATCGACAAAAAATTACATTCTGAAACGGGAGAACCTTGTATGCCTGTTCGTCCTCATTGACTCACGACATAAGCCGCAAACTTCCGATTTGAAATTCATGGAATTTCTTGGAGTGAACGGAATACCATTTTTCAGAATCTTCACAAAAAGCGACAAACTGTCATCAACCGCACTCGAAAAATCAATTTCAGCATACGATAAAGCCATGCAGGAAACATGGGATTCCATCCCTGAGACATTCATTTCTTCTGCAGTCAGCAAAAAAGGGAGGGATGAAATTCTGGCCAGCATTGAAGAATTAGTCAACAAATTCTAAACATCCTCATGATATTGGCGGGATTTTTTAATTTTGTACCTGTTTTCATAAGTCACAGTTCTAAATCTCAGGAATTATGTTCGGACATGCACCCATGAAGCTTTTTTCCTGCAGGTCTTCACAGCATCTGGCGCAGATGATCGCCTCAAAGCTGGGGATCGAAGTCGGAAAAAGTTCGGTAACAAAGTTCAGCGACGGCGAGTTTCAACCATGTTTCGATGAGTCAGTAAGGGGATGCATGGTCTTCATAGTCCAGTCAACCAATCCACCTGCTGAAAATCTCATGGAACTCCTTCTCATGATAGATGCAGCTAAAAGGGCGTCAGCATATAAGGTGATAGCAGTCATTCCGTACTATGGTTTTGCCAGGCAGGACAGGAAGGACAGGCCAAGGGTATCGATCGGATCAAAGCTTACCGCTGATCTTCTGAGCACTGCAGGTGTCGACAGGGTAATCACAATGGACCTTCATGCTGACCAGATCCAGGGATTCTTCAATGTTCCGGTGGACCATCTTTTCGGATCGGCAATTTTTGCACCTTATATATTTAACTTAAAACTGAAAAACTTAACAGTTTCGGCTCCTGACATGGGCGGTTCAAAAAGAGCCAACGCTTATTCGAGGTACCTGCAATCCGAGATGGTTCTTTGCTATAAGCTTCGCAAGAAGCCCAATGTGATCGAGGAAATGTCTATTATAGGTGAAGTGGATGGAAGAAATGTGGTGATCATCGATGATATGGTAGACACTGCCGGGACTCTTGTTCTGGCTGCCAACATGATGAAAGAAAGAGGCGCTTCGAGCATCCGTGCAGTTGCAACACACCCTATTCTTTCAGGAAATGCAATCGAGCGGATCGAAGATTCGGCACTTGAGGAACTCGTTGTAAGCGACTCTGTTCCTTTTGTCAATACATCGAAGAAAATTAAAGTGCTTTCGATAGCTGATATATTCGCCAGGACAATAATGGCGGTCACTACCAATCAGTCAATCAGCACAAATTTTGTATTCTGATTCCTTTGTCCTATATTTGCACGCCAATTTTTTTTAATAACCGTGTAATGAGAAGCTGCATGATTGCACCTTCTAGTAGCACAATAACACACAGTAAATGAAGACAATCGAAATCAAAGGTTCATTCCGGACCGAACTCGGCAAAAAAAGCTCGAAACAGATCAGGAAACAGGGTGGAGTTCCCTGCGTAATCTACGGGAAAGAAGAAAACATTCATTTCTTCGCTGAAGAAATGAGTTTCAAAAACCTGGTTTACACTCATGAAGCCCATCTTGTAAAGCTTACAGTCGACGATAAGGAGTTCAATGCAGTATTGAAGGACATCCAGTTCCACCCGGTAAGCGACAAAATTCTACATGTGGATTTCATCCAGATATCTGAAGACAAGCCGGTAATTATTAATATTCCTGTCACTGTCACAGGTACATCAGCTGGTGTTCTCGCAGGTGGCAAGCTTATTATCAAGAAGAGAAATCTCAAAGTCAAAGGTTTGCCAAAGGACCTGCCTGAAGATCTTGTAATTGACATTACTGATATCAAGATTCATCAGTCGGTAAAAGTCGGTGATCTCTCTTTCGACAAGATCGAGCTGCTCGACCCCAAGAAAGATATGGTTGTCGGAGTTGCCACTTCGCGTGTTGCACAGAAGACCGAGGAAGAGGCTCCTGAAGCAGGTGCTGCTGCAGCCGGCGCTGCTCCTGAAGCTCCAGCCGCTGAAGAAAAAAAGTAATAAGTCATTAATCGACAGGCTCTATGAAATTTCTGATAGCCGGCCTGGGAAATATAGGTGACGGTTACCACGATACCCGTCATAACATAGGATTCACAGTATTGGATGCCCTTGCAGGTGCATCCAATACTGCTTTTACGGATGGCCGTTACGGTGCGATCTCCAGGATCAGGTACAAAGGCCGTGAGCTTATCCTGCTAAAGCCTTCAACATACATGAATCTCAGCGGCAATGCCGTCAGCTACTGGATGAAAAAGGAGAACATCCCGGTTGAAAACCTTCTTGTCATTGTAGATGATCTTGCCTTGCCTCTCGGCAGCATAAGGATGCGATCCAAGGGTAGTGACGGAGGTCATAATGGACTGGCTCATATAAACGCGGTACTCGGGACAAACGAGTATGCACGGATCAGGATCGGCATAGGCAACAATTTCAGAAAAGGATCGCAAGTCGATTATGTGCTCGGCACCTGGAATCCCGAAGAAAAAGTGATTCTGAAGGAGAGAATCTCAATAGTCACTGAGATGATCAGGTCCTTTTCGTTTGCCGGTACCGAGCTTACGATGACTAATTTCAACAAGCTGGGTAAGATGCCTTCCGAGGAGGATAAAAAAAAGCCTGAATAGCTGTTGAATGGAAGAATCAAACGAAATACGGATCGACAAGTTTCTCTGGGCAGCAAGGATATACAAGACCCGCAGCATTGCCACAGAGGAATGCCGAAAAGGAAGGATCCTGATCAATGATGTCCAGGTCAAACCATCGAGGGTTGTTTCGGCAAACGAAGTTATCCTTGTAAAAAAACCTCCTGTCACCTACACTTACCGTGTGCTGGTACCTTCCGGCAACAGGGTATCTGCCAGGCTCGTGGGAAACCTTATTGAGGACCTTACGTCTGAGGAGGAAAAGCTGAAGCTCGATATAAAACATCCTTCACCCGGTGGATACAGGCCAAGGGGAACAGGACGGCCGACCAAAAAAGAGCGAAGGCTTATAGACAGGCTCAGGGGTGATATTGACAGTGATTGAACCGGTAGTATAAAGACCTATTATTTCGAAAAAGCCGCTTTAATTTTTCTTCACTTAATTTCAACTCTCCAATTTTTTTTAGCTTGCATCGCTTCTAAGGCTGATATTCATTTCATGGGGAAAGAAAACATAGAAAAATATTCTGCCAGATATGCTCTGCTGAAAACTGTATCAGGATTCTGGCACGATAATGTTTTTTACAGGAAGGTAATTGTAATCGGACGCGAGAATATCAATCCGGAAGATTCGATCATCTTTGCACCCAATCATCAGAATGCCCTCATGGATGCCCTTGCTGTGCTTTATGCTCACAAAGGGCAGCCGATCTTCCTTGCGCGATCAGACATATTCAAAAGGAAGATTATAGCTTCATTACTGTATTTCCTAAAGATGCTGCCCGTTTACAGGTTAAGGGACGGATTCAGCAGCCTGAAAGGTAATGACGAGATATTTGAAAAAACTGTAGACGTTCTTAAGAACAAAAATGGACTCGTGATCCTTCCTGAAGGCGATCATGCAGGCTACAGAAGATTAAGGCAGCTTAAGAAAGGTATCTGCCGGATTGCCTTCCAGGCTGAAGAGGCGACTGATTTCAACCTTAAGCTGAAGATAATTCCTGTAGGCCTGGAATTCTCGAACTACACACGCTACAGGCAGGTGCTGACAGTTGTTTTCGGAAAACCGTTTGAGGTGTCTGATTACTTCAACACCTACAGGGAAAATCCTGATAAAGCACTGAATGATCTGAAGCTGAGGCTTTCAGTTGAGATGAAGAAAGTGATGATTCATATCGAGTCACTTGAAGATTATGAGGCAATCGATGAGCTAAGAGGCATAATCAACGGCAGGTACAGCGATGATATCAGGCATCCCAAGATATTCCGTGACAGGAAACTTATCGATAAACTTAATCTGCTCAGGGCATCAGATCAGGAGAAGTATGACAGGATTTGCACACTGAGCTGCCGCGTAAAAAAGAAATCACAGGAACTTGATCTTACATACAGGCTTCTGGAAAAGAAAAAACACCCGATAGGATGGCT
>JBLNAO010000127.1:0-10343 GCA_050259395.1 Chloroflexota bacterium | reverse complement strand
GGATCATACTCCCGGTTTCGCTTCGGCTGCGAAATCCAACATCCTCAATGTGATGCAGGCAGGTATTCTTGCACGCGACATGCAGAAGGTCGACAAGTTCGTCATCTACCAGACAATCGGCAGGGATGCCGGCTGGCTTGCCGCCGCAACTGCTCTGGCAAAGAAAGACGAAGATGATGCTCCTCATCTGATCTATGCTCCCGAATTCCATTTCAGCAGGGAAAAGTACCTTGCCGATGTGGACAGGTGCATCAAAAAATATGGCTGGGTCTCTGTCGTTTGCGGGGAAGGACTCAAGTATGAAGACGGGACTCCTGTCAGCGCTGCTACGAAGAAAGACAAATTTAACAATATTGAATTCGGGGCGATGGGAGGCTCAAGTGTCGGGCTTAATCTTCACCGTATGATTGCAGATGAGTTCGGCTATCGCGGTGAATTCGAGATAACCGAATCACTTATCATGGCGGATTTTGTCAGGGCATCACAGCTCGATCTCGATGAAGCTTACAAATGCGGCCTCGAAGCGGTGAATCTTGCTGAAAAAGGGGAAACCGGTGTAATGGTAAGTATGAACAGGGTATCAGACGATCCTTACAGGGTTGAGTTCGGGAAAGTGCCGCTGAAAGAAGTTGCAGTGTCTGCAAAACCGATGCCGCTCCATTATTTCAACAAGGAAGGGAATTATGTTTCGGACAAGTTTTACAGCTATATCAAGCCACTTGTCGGAGACCTTCCTGAGTTCGTCAGACTGGAAAAGATCTTCGTGAAGAAATAATATTAATAATTTGAAAATTGGAGAAATATGAACAGGCAGTTTAATAAGGTGGCATTGTCGATAAATGCACACCCCGACGATGCAGAAGCATGGAATGCGGGAGCGTTGAAATTGTTGAAGGATAAAGGATATAAAATTGTCATTGCAACTATGACGCCGGGCGATCTCGGCGGTTGCAATATGACAATGGAAGAAACAGCAAAGGTCAGAACCGAAGAGGCCAAGAAGGCAGCTGCCGTTCTCGATGCGGAATACTACATGCTGGGAGCTCATGATGGCTTCCTTTACGACACAAAAGAGATGAGACTCAAGGTGATATCGCTGCTCAGGACTATCAGGGCCGGTATTGTTTTTACCCACCTGCCCATGGATTACCATTCCGATCACAGGACGACTGCCAATATCGTCGAAGCAGCGGCAATGGTGTCTTCGCTCGGCACTGTTCCAGTGAAGGAGAAACCACTTGAGATTACTCCCCTCCTGTATCACTCATCGCCGCTGACATTGTCAGACCCTCTTGGTTCTCAGATTGCTCCGCCCCATTTCTATGTGGATGTGACCTCGGTTGTTGAAACGAAAAGACAGATGCTGGGCTGCCATATTTCCCAGATTGAACTGATGAAGCACATGCACAAGATGGATGATTTCTTCGGCTTTGTGCTTGAAGGAAACAGGAATTACGGGAAGATGGCAGGAGTCGAATATGCTGAAGTTTACTGGCAGCATCTCGGCGGCGGATTTCAGAAGGATCCGCAGGTTCAGAATGATCTTTCAGAATTTCTCATTAATAAACGTTAAGCATCATGAATTTAAAAGAAGAAAAGTATAACAGGTATGCCCTGGTAAGAGAAATGTTGGAAACCCCTTCAATAATGGCTTCCTTCGATCCCGAAGCTGCAGCACCATTCGCTTTCGGTGTGAAAAAAACCAAAGGCCTCTTCCTCACCGGGGAAGGCAGCAGCAGGATCTTCCCTGCAAAAAGGGCGATCACATCGAACCTTAAGAGGAAATCAGCTTTTCCGGTAATGACCGAAGGTTCGACACAGGCTGAGGAATACAACCTTAACGATTTCTCTGTTTTCCTCGCCTCAAATTCCGGCCAGACAAAGGAAGTCATCAGGTTGGCAACGGCTCTTAAGAAAAAGGGGAATAACTCCATATTCGGCCTCACAGCAAACAAGAACACAAAGCTTTCAGAGATAGCTGCCAGCACGCATGTGCTTACCTGCGGAAAGGAAGATGCCGTAGCAGCAACAAAGTCGGTTGTCGAGCAGGGATTGTTCTATGATGCACTTCTGAGAAAAATATCGGGTGAGAAGATGGAAGGTCTTTCCAAAGCTTCCAGACAGGCTGAAGAAGCGCTCACCCTGAAAATCGATCCGGCCATCACAGACGTTATTCGCAATGCGAGCATTATTTATTTCGCAGGAAGGAACAACGGCGTGGCTGAAGAATTGGCTCTCAAGACCAATGAGATTACAAGGAAGAAATCCGCTTATCTCGAGGGAACCTTTGCGGTTCATGGCATCGAGGAAGTTATGGACAAGACTGAAGTTCTAATCTGGATCGATCCTTTCAAATCGGAACTTGAGAAGTTCAATGAATGTCTTGTTAAAGGTGTCGGAATGAAGATCATCGCAGTCTCAACAGAAAAGACAATGTTTCCGACCATTATCATTCCCGATGCTGGCGAATATGCTGAATACGTACAGCTCACAGCAGGCTGGAACATCCTGGTTGAAACAGGCATTTCACTAAATATAAATCTCGACAAGCCGACCAGGGCAAGAAAGGTCGGGAATGAGTATATACCTGAATAAATATTTCAGGGATACTTCAAAATTCCTTTGAAGAACTGACACAGAGGCACAGAGAGCTACAATGATAGCAACTCTGTGCAACTCTGTGACTTCTCTGTGCAACTCTGTGTAACCGGAGTTCACGTCTAAACAATTCTCCTCTTGATAACCTGAAAATAATTTCTTAATTTTATATTTACAGTCACTAAATCTGAAACTAACTAAACAAATTCCCTATACAATGGCAAAGAAAGAAGTTGCGGTAGGTGTTGATCTCGGGGGCACAAACACCATATTTGGTTTTGTGGACCGGGAGGGAAACTTGCTTGCTGAAGGAAAGATGAAGACCTCTGAATATGACGAGATAGAAGTATTCGTGGCTGCGCTTTATGAAAAGATAACTGTGGCAAAAGAGAGAATAGGCAACGGTTTCGAGGTAATAGGTTACGGCATCGGTGCACCGATGGGCAACATAAACAAGGGCACAATAGAACATGCAGCGGGACTTCCCTGGAAAGGCATCGTTCCTCTCTCGGATATTTTTCACAAGCACACTCCCCTTCCGGTAATAGTCACCAACGACGCCAATGCGGCAGCTGTGGGTGAAATGATTTACGGCGGTGCAAAGGGGATGAAAAACTTCGTTGTAATAACCCTTGGAACCGGGCTCGGAAGCGGGTTTGTAATAGACGGGAAGCTTGTATACGGGCAGGATGGTTTCGCCGGGGAGATTGGACACACTGCAATACGTCCCGGTGATTCAAACCGTGATTGCGGATGCGGGCGTAAGGGCTGTCTCGAGACTTATGTCTCAGCAACAGGTCTGAAAAGATCTCTCCTTAAGATCATGGCAGACAGCAACCAGCCGAGTGAATTGCGCAAGCTGAGCTTCGAGGAGCTGAATGCAGAGATCATTCACGATGCCGCCAAGAGGGGTGACTATATTGCAAAAAGGGCTTTCACGCACACCGGCAGAATGCTGGGATTCAAGCTTGCTGACGTAGTGGCGCACACCAACCCTGAAGCGATCTTCCTTTTCGGCGGACTTGCCCTAGCAAAGGACCTGATTTTTGAACCGGCCAAACAGTATATGGAAGAGAACCTGCTGAGCATCTACAAGGGTAAAGTGAAGCTTCTTGCATCGGAATTGAGTACGCAGAATGCGGCGGTGCTGGGTGCAAGCTCCCTTGTCTGGTCGGAGAGAACAAGGACCTGATAACTCAACTGACTTTATATGCCCAATTTCAATGAGATCCTGAACCACATTCTCGGTGCGGTATTTATTATCATTGTTTTCTCACTTGCATATGCATACCTGAAGCCTCATCAACTTCACAGGCAAAGGCTGGTTTCGACATTGCTCCTGAAATCAAGCTACCTGGTTTACCTGCTTGGTTTGCTTATAGTTATATACCTGGCTGCTCTCTTTAAAGGAGGTCTTGAAAAGGTGTTCTTCGGAGTTGAGTTTTTTGCATTTCTTGTCGTTCTTTTTGTGCCGACCATTGGGGTATTTGCCCGCAAACTAGGCCAGTTCAGCAAGAAGAGAGAAGGTTACAATTACTTCTTCACAATTGTGAATTTCCTTTCCTTATCGGCTGTTCTTGTTATGTTTTTTATCTGAATGTAATTCCATTCGGATCATTATCGTAATTTAGCATTTAAATATAATATCCTGACTATGATACCGGAAAGACTAATTGGATACATCGAACAGAGTATCAGGAAAAACTGGGACAAAGAGGCCCTTTCGAACTACAGGGAAAAAGGTTATGCATACAGGGAAATAGCTGAAAGAATTCTGAAGCTTCATCTTCTTTTCCGGGATTCGGGGATTGCTGAAGGCGACAAAATTGCTCTTGTCGGCCGCAACTCTGCAAACTGGTGTGTAACATACCTGGCAACTGTTACTTACGGTGCTGTGATTGTACCGATTCTGCCGGATTTCAAACCCGAAGACCTTACAAATATCATAATACATTCCGATTCGAAGCTTCTTTTTGTCGATGACAAGATTTACGAAAGTCTGGATATAACAAGGATGCCGATGATTGCCGGTGTATTCTCGACTGATGATTTCGGGCTGATAAGGGCAGTAAGCCTGAAGATCAAAGATTTTTTTGCAGGCCTCGACAAGGTTTTCGCTGCAGCTTATCCTTCGATTAAACAGGACGATGTTAAATTCTCCTCAATCACCAACGACAAGCTTGCAGTAATAAGTTATACCTCAGGAACCACGGGCTTTTCCAAAGGAGTGATGCTTAGTCACAACAGCCTCGCTGCAAACATCAGGTATGCACAGAACAACATGCCCCTGCAGCCGGGTGACGCGATTGTTTCTTTCCTTCCGCTTGCGCATACTTACGGATGTGCTTTCGAATTCCTGTTCCCTTTTACCATCGGCTGCCATATTACGATACTTACGAAAACGCCTTCTCCGCAGATCGTGGTTCAGGCATTCAAGGAAATAAAGCCGAGGCTTATACTTTCTGTGCCTCTTGTAATTGAAAAAATCTTCAAGAAGCAGCTCCTGCCTGTTATCAGCAAACCTGCAATGAAGACAATGCTGGCCATCCCCGGTATAAATAAAATACTGGAAGGAAAGATCTGCAAGAAGCTGGTAGAGACATTTGGAGGACAATTCAAGGAAGTGGTTATCGGTGGGGCTGCATTTAATGCCGATGCTGAAAAGTTTTTCAGGAAAATAGGGTTCAGGTTTACAGTGGGATACGGGATGACTGAATGTGGACCGCTTATAAGCTATGCATCGTGGAACACAACAAAGCTCGGAGCATCGGGCAGGGCTGTTGACACTCTCGAGGTAACGATTGATTCCCCTGATCCTCAGAAAATTGTAGGGGAAATCATACTTCGCGGCGATAATGTCATGCTTGGATATTACAAGAATGAAAAAGCAACGCAGGAGATGATAGACGACAAGGGATGGCTGCATACAGGTGACTTGGGGATAATCGACAGCGAAGGGAATATTTACATCAAAGGAAGAAGTAAGTCAATGCTGCTCGGTCCCTCTGGAAAAAACATATATCCTGAAGAGATCGAAGCTGTTATAAACAACAAAAATTATGTTGTGGAGTCTGTAGTGGTACAGGAGAACGACAAGCTCGTTGCCCTTGTTTATCCCGACTTTGAGATGATGAAGCAGAACAATATTTCTGAAGAGCAGCTCCAGGAAATTCTCGACAATTATAAAAAAGAGGTCAACGAGCGGTTGCCCGATTTCATGAATGTCAGCAAATTCAGGATTCACAAAGAGGAATTTGCGAAGACCCCCAAGCGAAGCATAAAAAGGTTTTTGTACACGAAATAACGAGATTCAGTTTTTCCCCTGAAATAATGTATATATGAAGCTCTATGCTCTGATAGTTGCCGGTGGAAGCGGGAAGAGAATGGGCGCAGACATCCCGAAGCAGTTCCTTGAACTCGGGGGCAGGCCGCTTCTGATGCACACAATTGAACGTTTCAGGCAATTCGATGAGAACATTGAAATAATAACCGTCCTTCCTGAAAACCAGATCAGGCACTGGATGGAACTCCAGGAAAAATACGAATTTGCCGTCATCCAGACTATGGTGAAAGGAGGCAAGTCAAGGTTCCACTCTGTAAAAAACGGTCTTGAATTTATCGATGAACCAGGTCTTGTTGCAATACACGACGGTGTAAGGCCTTTTGTAAGCAACGATACAATAAAAAGATGCTTTGATACTGCAGCCAGCCTCGGCAATGCCATACCTGTAATCCCTCCCTCGGATACAATGCGCCTTGTGAAGGACGATGCCAGTTCTCCGCTCAACCGTATGCAGGTAAGGCTTGTTCAGACACCCCAGGTTTTCCAAACCGGGCTTATTAAAAATGCTTATAATCAGGAATATAATCCTGATTTCACAGACGATGCAATGGTGCTTGAAAAATCGGGTGTCAAGATCAATCTTGTTGAAGGGAACAGGGAAAACATCAAGATCACCAATCCTGAAGATATGCTCATATCAAATGCCTTCCTTGAAACAAAAGGAAAGTAATTGTAACCCTTGAAGTTTTTCCTTTCCGGTGTGACCCTGCGTCATATTAAATCATTTACCGATTGTCTTTAAATTATTATCTTGCAGGATAACCATAAAACCGGGACGATGAAACTGAGATTATTGGCATTTGCAGCATTGTTTCTCATCATAACAGGATGTGCCGAGCTGCTTAAGGTGGTTCAGACAGCGGGATCAATTCCACTTACCGAGGCTGATGTTATTGCGGGTTTAAAAGAAGCCCTTACTACAGGGGCAAGGAATTCCGCGCAGCGTCTTTCCGCCGAAAACGGGTATTATGGCGATGCCGCAATCAAGATACTTCTGCCTCCTGAGGCTGCAACAATTGTGGACAACATTTCTAAGCTGCCTGGTGGTGAAAAGCTTGTGGAAGATGTGGTTCTGAGAATAAACAGGGCTGCTGAGGATGCCGCAAAAGAAGCCGCTCCAATTTTCGTTAACAGCATTACAAGCATGTCGATTGGGGATGCATGGGGAATTCTTAAAGGAGCCGACAATGCAGCAACCACCTATCTCAGGAACACAACATCTGCCGATCTTTATAATCTCTACAAACCAAAGATCCAATCATCGACCGAGAAGAAGATCATAGGCAATGTTTCAACCAAAGATTCCTGGAATACACTGACAACCCGGTGGAACACACTTGCAAATTCAATTGCAGGAAAGGTGGCAAACCTTAAACCCGTGAACACCGATCTAGACGATTATCTCACAAAAATGGCTCTTACGGGGATGTTCTCGAAAGTGGAAACAGAAGAGCTGAAGATACGCAAGGATGTTTCAGCCAGGGTGACGCCGCTGCTTCAGAAGGTGTTTGGCAGTCTCGATAATCAGCCAAAGTGAGGGGATGAAGGAGAAAACAATCCTGCGTTCGAGCGATCTTGAAGTGAGAGTGTCCGGCGAAGCCAACGAAGGAATACTGGATATTCTTAATCATGCCGTTCAGGGATCGGAAGGAGGATTGCGCTTCTCGCTTCAGAATGTTGCAGCAAGGATCAAGGCATACAAGGACCAGATAAGGTTCATTTCACTTTACAAAAAAAACAAGATTACCGGTACAGTTGGCGCCTGCTTCAGGGTTTCCGGACAGGGTCCGCTAAGGTATCCCACCACATATATCAGGTACCTGGCATTCCAGTCTGTATACCAGGCCGGTACCGACTGGAGGCAGAGAGAAAAGACAATGATAAGGTCGGAGCAGGGTGATGACTCCTTCAAGCGCCGTACACTCGATATTCTCAGCCGGCCATACCTTCTCGAGCTTCCTGATGTTTTTGAGCAGGACCGGCACATAATGTACGCTTTTGTGGAAAGCATGAACGAGCGCTCTAAAAACCTGGTGCACCAGGCGGGATACGAATACATAAGATCCTTTCTTACAGTTGCTTTCAGCAGGTTCTCTCCGAAGGCCGATAAAAGGATCTCAAAGCTCAGCCCTGAAGAAGAAACAGGAATGAAGCAGCTTCTTCATGATTATTATAAAGGATATTCATTTTTCAGCCCTGAATATGCATTCTCCGGATCATACTATGTCCTTAAGGAAAAAGGCGAGATTGTTGCCGGAGTTAATGCCATTCCTTCACTTTACAAGATCTTCGACATCCCTGGTGTATGGGGTTGGGTTATCATGAATGTTCTTCCAAGAATGCCATACTTCAAAAGACTTTTTTCCCCTGATGAATTCAGGTATCTTGTTTTTGACTCGATCTATTGCAAACCCGGGAAAGAAAGGCTTCTGGCGAGACTGTTCGAAACGGCATGCTCGATGGAAGGATTCAATACAGGCATTACCTGGCTGGATGACAGGAGTGAGCTCTACGACAAGATAAGGACAGAAGTTAAAATGGGAGCCCTTAACAGGATGCTGAATGCCAAGCCGGGTCTCGTTTATGCAAGGTTCATTAACCTGAACGAACTGGAAAAAGAACCTTTTTATAACGCTCCTGCATACGTTTCCGGCTTTGACTTTTCATAATTGTTTAAATTTGCCATATCCTAAAACATATACTGATGAAAAAACTGAACCTCATTTTTCAATTCCTGTTACTCGCAATAATCAGTGTCGTAACAACTACATGTGCAGTCAATCCCGTTACAGGCAAAACCCAGGTCATGCTGGTGTCTGAAGCACAGGAGCTGCAGATGGGAAAGGAATATGATCCTCAGGTAGTTGCCAGTTTCGGCGAATATAAGAATGATGCTATACTGTCGTTTGTGACTGCAAAAAGCGCCGATATGGGCAAGATCTCCCACCGGCCGCAACTCGAATATCATCTGAAATTGCTCGATTCACCGGTGGTAAACGCATTTGCTGTACCTGGAGGCTATATATACCTTACACGGGGCATTCTGGCACAGTTTAACAACGAGGCGGAACTGATGGGTGTTATCGGACATGAAATGGGTCATGTTACGGCACGCCATTCTGCCAGCCAGCAGACAAAGCAACAATTGGGGCAGGTGCTCCTTGCCGGTGGAATGCTGGCGTCTCAGAAGTTTGCACAGTATGGCCAGCAGGCAATGCAGGGAATGCAGCTTATCTTCCTGAAATTCAGTCGCGATGACGAACGCGAAGCAGACAGGCTGGGAGTGGAATACATGTCGAAGATCGGTTATGATGCCAATAAAATGGCAGATTTTTTTGATGTTCTGAATAAAATGAGCTCGGGCGATCAGGGTGGAGTCCCCACATTCCTCTCCACACATCCCGATCCGGGCGACAGGAACAATTCTGTGAAAAGCCTCGCAAAATTCTGGCAGGACACCCTGAAGAAGTCGGACTGGCTGGTTAATGGCGACAGCTACCTGAAAATGATCGATGGTGTTATCTACGGCGATGATCCGCGTCAGGGTTACACTGAGGGCAATGTTTTTTACCACCCTGAGATGAAATTCAGGTTCACTTATCCTGCAGGCTGGCAATTTGAGAACTCACCTATGCAGGTTGCCACTGCACCAAAGGACGGCAAGGCTATGGTGATGTTTAGCGTCGCACAGCAGAAAACTCCTGAAGAAGCAGCACAGGCAGCTGCGAAACAGTATGGCCTGACGGTAGTGGAAAGCAAAAATACCACTGTGAACACTCTTCCTGCAGTTGCCGTACTGGCCAGGCAGGTGCAGCAGGATCAGTCAACCGGCCAGCAGCTGACCAACCAGCTTCTATCCTATTATATAAATTATGGGGGGCTTATTTACGTATTTCATGGAGTGTCTGCGGAAGCTGATTTCAAAACTTACCAGCCATCTATGGAATCCACGCTAAACAGCTTCGCCGCCCTTACAGATCCTGCAAAAATCAATGTGAAACCCAAAAAGATCATCATCAAAACCGTTAGCCAGCCCGCAACACTAAGCCAGCTGTTTACGGCTTACGGTATTCCGCAGAAGCAGATGGCTGAGCTCGCTTTGCTGAATAACCTCGAGCTCACTTCGAATGTTCCGGCAGGAAAGCTTATTAAGATTATCGGGGAATAACAACCTCATGAACCCAACCCTGAATCCCCTCTCTACTTTGTAAAGGGGGGACTTGTTTTCCCCATTTCTCATACTCACCAAGCCCCTCACAACCTCAGTGTTCCTTGGTGTTCTACTTTGTGATCCTTTGTGGGTATCAGCACGTTTCTGAGGGTGAGTTTATGTTTATTGTTGAAAAATCTCAACCAAGGACCACTTTTTTTGTTTTGTATTAAACAAAACGTGGAATATGAA
>JBLNAO010000126.1:0-4904 GCA_050259395.1 Chloroflexota bacterium | reverse complement strand
TTACAGCCACAGCTCTGAACGACCTGTACGGAGCAGGCATCAGCACCCTTGAAATGGTGAAAATGAGCCAGCGTGCGGAAAACCAGTTCGTGGGAATGAACTGCGGCATCATGGACCAGTTCGCTGTGGGATTCGGAAAAAAGGATCATGCGATATTCCTGAACTGCGATACGCTGGATTACGAAAATGTTCCGCTCGTTCTCAACGGTTATTCGCTAATTATTACAAATACAAACAAGAGACGCGGGCTTACAGATTCAAAGTACAATGAAAGACGCGGTGAATGCGAAAAAGCTGTTGAGCTCCTTCAGAAGTACAAACCAATAAGGAATCTCAGCCAGCTCAGCGTTGAAGAGATACCTGTTCTGTCAAGATACATAAGTGATCCTGTTGTCGTAAGAAGGGCAAAGCATGTTATCAGTGAGAACGGGAGGTGCCTTGAAGCAGTAAAAGTTCTGAAGAATAATGACATCAAACGCTTTGGAGAACTCATGAATTTTTCTCATGATTCGCTGAAAGATGATTATGAAGTTACAGGCAAGGAACTCGACACTCTGGTTTATGAAGGAAGAAAGCTCAGGGGAGTCATCGGGACCAGGATGACAGGCGCCGGATTCGGAGGCTGCACTGTAAGCATCGTCAGGAAAGAGGATACACAGGCATTCAAAGATCAGCTGTCAAAGGCATACACCGGAATAACAGGACTGGTTCCTGATTTCTATCTCCCCGAAGTGGGAGATGGTGCAAAAAGACTTGGTTAGTCAAATCTAAGAACTTGCACAGAGAGGCACAGAGTTACACAGAGGCTTGCTAATAATGATCTCTGGGGCCCTCTGTGGTTCTTTGGATTTCCTCTGTGTAATTCCTTCTTATTTCTTCTTAAGGAAGTTCTTCTTATCGATATCCTTCACACATCTGAAGCCTACCGTTGAGCTCCGGTCAAAACCAGGAGAGACCATAAGCAAGATCTGGGTCTTGTCAAGAGACTGAGGTCCGCCCTGAATGTACCACCAGCTGGATTCGGGCTTGTAGTAGCTGCCTCCTCTTATAACTGTCAGGTAGTAAGATCCGTTGAAATACATGTCGTTTGTCATCTGCCAGACATTTCCAACAAGGTCTTTTGCTCCTGACGGACTCTGACCTTTCGGGAAAGCATCGACAGGTGTGGGCCTGCCAAATGAATTGTTACAGAATGCCCCATGAAACTCATTGCCCCACGGCCAGACACGTTTATCCGTACCCTGGGCGGCAAGCTGCCATTCAGCTTCTGAAGGCAGGCGTTTGCCCGCCCATTTTGCATAGGCATTCATATCCTCGTAGCTAAGATTTACGACCGGGTATTTTTCCTGACCCTGCTTGTACATCCCGTTAACCCAATGTCTCAGGAATCTCGCAGTATCGGCAGGCCTGTAACCCGAGCTCATGAGAAACTCATGATATTCGTCGTTAGTAACAGGATATCTGTCTATCAGGAAGCTGTCTACCTTGACCATTTTATCATTAACATCGGGGTAAGGCATAAATTCATCATTTGCAGTTACATGATAAGAGAAAACTGCGCCTGGCACTATGACCATATTCTCCGGAACCGAAACGGCGCGGTCAGTCGATGTGATTTTACTGATCAGCCATGGCTTTCCTCCGGGAAGCTCCAGTATGGTCTCATCCCTGAGAATGTTGTTTTCAAGCAGTTGCAAAACGATTTTTCCCTCATAAAAACCGAAAAGTTCACGCATTTTCAAAACCGTGTCGTTTTTAATCCTCATCTCTTTCGGTTGAATGGCGTAAGAAGGGTTACCTTTCCATAAGAGCAGCTTGTTCGTGCCTGTACCGTTTATCTTCAGGGAGTCTCCCCTGAGTACAGGTTTGAGCAGTATCGGAAATTCTGCAATGCAGTCAACTGAACCTTCATGCCGTGTGCCTTTGTATGATGAATGCCATCCTTCAGCTTTTGCGGGGATCCACAATGCTTCCTTCTCTGCTACAGGTTTCAGCTCTTCATGATTCCAGAGTGAAACCCAATGCCTTCCCTCCTTCTTTTCACCTTTGAACAGCGGCCCGTTAATGCCTTCAGGTTTCATATTCAGAACTGTAAAAACAACCTTCTCCCCTGAGCTCCATTTATTTACAAATACGTTGTCGGTCCTGGTTTCGATGAATGGCGTCCAGTCATAATCCAGGAAAGCATCGTTATTCTGGCGCAGTGTGAATGTGGTGCGGGCAAGATAATCCATATCCTGCCTGTAAAAATCATCTCTTCCCCCGGGACGGTACATATTCAGCTCGGTGCCATAACCGTTGAAAAATGATACGGCCAGTTCGCGGTGGATAAGATCCTCCCCCACATCACACACTCTGAAAATTGAAAAGTCAGGTTTAATGAGCTTGTTCAGATTAAGCTCCGGACTATAGTAAATGGCATTATGGACCCTTCCGGAAATAATCCCGGGCATGTCTTTTGTTACAGCCATGCCTTCAGAATACATCACTACACCTTTGCGGACACTGTCTGCCGCAGCCTGAAGTTCATAACTCGAGCTTCCCTGGGTGTCGAGCACAACGCCATCTGCATCAGTCTCGGCAATCATCCTGGCCATTCCCCTGAAATGGTCCTCTTCCCTGGTGCTTTTATCCCATGGATTGAATGCTATAAAGAACCTGGTACCTGCCTGCTGCGACATGTCAGCGAAATTCCGGAGCTGTTTTGTGCCACCTGGCAGGTCGCGGTAAAGATCCCACTGGTTGCGCTGATCGAGTCCAAGGCGCGGCCAGGTTGGCCAGATTCCGTATACATCTATCTTGCCAAACTGCGAGATGCCTTTTTTTATGACTTCGGCGAAATTGTATTTTCCTGTAAGGCGGTCATAAAATTCCCTGTCCCATGCCATCTGAAGAATGATCAGGTAGCTCTGTTTTATCCAGCTGAGGTCCGCCCGGGTGTAAAGGCTGTTGTCGAATTTCCCGACATCATGGAGATACCTGTCGCGGAACATCAGCCTGAGCCCGTTCTGCCATTCTCCCCTGTATGTTTCAGCATAAAGATTGTAGTAAACTTTTCCTTTCGGGGGAAGGAGAGTCTCATAACGTGCACGCTGGGCACCGTCGATCCATTTGGAGCGCCTGGCAAGGCCGCAGACTGATACATCCCCCGAGACTGAAAAAGAGGTATAGCCCAGCTCCCATGCGTTATCGGGAAGAATCACCCGCACAGGGCGATAGCCGGGACGGCAGAGCCACGCCCTGGCAAGATCCCAGGGTCCTCTGCCGGTTATATGAACCGATGAAATGCTGTCTGTTCCAAAAGGCACGACATTGCTCACGGATACCGTGTCAGTCCCTGTATTTTCAAAAACAATCTCGAGCCGGAAAGGAGAAACTGAATCCCGGATTAATGTGGTCGTCACTTTTAGAACATTATCGAACACCTGCGACCACGTGTCCCCTGTACGCTTATAAACTGCACCTGAAGTGTTTCGCAGCCTTTTATCAAGCAGGAAGCTGAATAAAGGCCGGCCTTTTCCGATTGTAATTGGAGGACCGCCAGTAACTGATAATTGCTCAACCATGATACCGTCTGCAACGGAGCTTTCAAATCCGCTGAGAACCTGTGAACCTGCGCTGACGGGGAATAATATGAGTAATAAGAATATTAAATATCCTGACTGGAGCCTTTTCCGGAGAGGTTTCATCCTAAAAATCTGTCGTTTAGTGTGAATGGTTATCCCTGAATAACTTCTGCAATTTAAGACATTGGATCAGAAACAGGAATGTTTGTGAATAAATAAATTGAAACAAATCATAAATGAAGGCGAATTAATTCCTTTTTAGATATTTTTTTTTGTACTTTTCGTTTGGATCAATTTTCTGAGATGGCGAAGCGTCATAAAATACTACAGTTTACTCTAATTTTAATTGCACTTATACTTGTCACCAGCTGCGCACCAACCAGAAAGAACACCTATTATCAGAAAAGGAAAAAAGCCTCTCACGTCAATACCGAGCAGCTCGGCAGGAACCGGTACTTCTTTTCTACCGGCTACCAGAGGAAGCTTACCACAAATTACAAGAAAAAGAAATACTGAGTTTTCTATTCTTCACATTTCACGCTCAACCCGTCGTATGCCAGCCATATTCCGGCAGGCAGCCCCAGTGATACTTCCGAATGCAGTCCCATCTGGTGCGAAATATGCGTAAGCCAGGCTTTCTTTGGAGAAATTTCACGGATCAGATCAAGTGCTTCACCCAGGGAAAAATGCGAAATATGTTTTTCCTTCCGCAAAGCATTGACTACCAGATATTTCACGCCAAACAGCTTTTCCTTGCTCTCCTCGGGAATATAATTTGCGTCTGTTATGTATGCGAAATTGCCGATCCTGAAAGCATAAATAGGAAGCCTGTAATGAAATATCCTTATTGGTTCTATGTGAATGCCTTTAATTGAAAAAGGCTCATCTATGACATTGTTAAGCCTCATCTTTGGTATTCCAGGATATTCGTATTCTGAAAAAACATAAGAATATTCTTTTTTGAGAGCTTTCTGAACGCGTTCCTCTGCCCATACATCTATTGCATCCTGGCTTTTATAATTAAAAGCTCTCACATCGTCGAGGCCCGCTATGTGATCCTTATGTTCGTGTGTAAGAATTATTGAATCGAGCTTTGTGACATGCTCCCGAAGCATTTGCTGCCTGAAATCGGGTCCTGCATCAAAAAGCAGCGTGGTATCTTTTGTTTCGAGGAGGAGCGATGTCCTTAACCGTTTATCATGATGATCCGGCGACAAGCAGGTATTGCATTCACAGGCAATTACAGGCACACCCTGGGAAGTGCCGGTACCAAGAAAGGTAATTTTCACAATACGGCTGATTTCATTGACAAACCTACTTCAAAAATATATAACAGCC
>JBLNAO010000125.1:0-5119 GCA_050259395.1 Chloroflexota bacterium | reverse complement strand
AAATGACAGTTGTTGGAATATGCGGTTCAGACATACATTATTATACACAGGGGGCAATTGGCTCGCAGAAGGTAGAATATCCTTTCACGGTAGGCCATGAGGGTGCCGGTGTTGTAATTGACACCGGAAAGGCAGTAAAAAAAGTTAAGCCGGGTGACGTTATCGCCATAGATCCTGCCATGCCGTGCCATGGGTGCGACCAGTGTCTTTCTGGAAGGCATCACACATGCCGAAAGCTAAGGTTCCTCGGCTGCCCCGGACAGGCTGAAGGCTGTTTGTCGGAATATATTGTGATGCCCGAAGAAAGCTGCTTCCCTCTCGACGGTGTCCTGAATGCCGATCATGGAGCCATTTCGGAGCCTCTTGCAATCGGTGTTTATGCAGTTAAAAAAGCCGGGAATGTGAAAGGACTTAAGGCAGGGATCCTCGGTTTTGGCCCCATTGGTATGAGCGTCATGCTGGCAGCGAGGGCAGCCGGAGCGGAAAGCATCTTTGTCACTGACAAGATCAATGAGCGTCTCCGAATTGCAAAAAATGAAGGTGCAGACTTCGCCGGCAATGTTCAGGAAAGCGATGTTGTCAAAAGGGTGCTTGGCATGGAGAAGCTGGGGCTTGATGTTATTTTTGAATGCTGCGGTCAGCAGGAAGCCTTCGACCAGGCTGTCGAGCTGCTTAGACCGGGAGGAAAGCTGATAGTTGTGGGCATACCGGAGTTCGACCGCTGGTCGATGAATGTCGAGAATACCCGCCGCAAGGAAATTATGATTCAGTTTATCCGCCGGCAAGTGGATTGCGTACAGCTTTCACTCGACCTGATGCAATCGGGCAAGATCGATATCAGGAACATGATCACGCACAGGTTCCCCTTTGAAAAAACCAAAGAAGCTTTTGATCTTGTTGCTTCGTACAGCGACGGAGTTATGAAAGCCATGATCGATTTCCTGTAAAAGGGCAGGTTAATATATTATTTCCGACTTTAACTCGAATTAACATATAGCCTTAAAGTCCCCATTACCTCATCTGTTGAGCTCTTTCCTCTGCTGTGAAGGCAGCGATCTCATTTTTTTATTTTCATTTTTCGGTTTATCATTGCGCGGGTTTTCAAAAACGGTAATGAAGACCCCGCCATTAATTGAAGGCGGACTAAAATAAAAAGGCATAATTAAAGGAAAAGGGTTAGTTTTTTTCATCAGCATATTGTCCCGGGCCTCCGGGACTCTATGCTGATTTTTTTTGTTAACTTCCTTGCCGTAAATTTTACCCTCAATCTTTACTAACTTCATTATAAACCTATGAAAAACAGTATAATAACTATCCTGATTTTACTTTTACCGTTGCAGGTGGTGTTTTCACAGGAGACATTGACAAAGCTTCAGAATCCTTTTTCGGAAGCATACGTAAAAAGTAAGATGAGCAGGTCGGCACCCCGGCTTTTGCTTACACCTTCGATTGAAAAGAACCTCAGAAACAAATTAAAGACAGATCAGGCAGTTAAGAATTATTATTCTGCAATGCAGCTGAATGCAAAGGAGATTCTTACAGAACCTGTGCTCACGTATAACGTAATCGGGCGAAGGCTGCTTGCGACTTCGCGTGAAATGCTGCGGCGTATGACAATTCTCTCGATGGTTTACAGGATCGACAGGGAACAGGCTGTTCTGGACAAGATCAATGATGAGCTTACGGCAGTGTGCAACTTCCCCGACTGGCATCCTTCCCACTTCCTCGATGTTGCAGAAATGTCGCTTGCAGTGGCAATCGCGGTTGACTGGACGGGCAGTTTTCTGCCGAAAAGCACCCTTGCCATCGCAAGGAAATCACTTATTGAAAAAGGCATCAATGCTAGTTACGGGAAGAATGATCCGGGCTGGGTAAACGGAACCAACAACTGGAACCAGGTTTGCAACGGCGGTATGATCGCTGCTGCAATCGTCATTGGTGACCAGGACCCCGGGCTTGCGGCAAGGACGATAAAACGCTCGCTTGAAGGGATGCCTTCCGCGCTGAAGCAATATGCACCGGCAGGCGTCTACCCTGAGGGTGCGACATACTGGGATTACGGCACAAGCTTCTCGTGTATTACGGCATCGGTGCTCGAAAGTGCATTCGGAACCGACTTCGGCATTTCGGAATATCCGTCATTTTTAGAAAGCGCAAACTTCAGGATGCTTTCCGTCGCTCCCTCCGGATGGTACTTCAACTTTGCAGATTGCGGCGACAGGGAAGGATCGAACGGGGATATCGTGCTTGCCTGGTTTGCAAAGGAAACAGGCAATCCCCTGTACCTCCAGAAAGAAAGATTTCTTAAGCCTGCAGATAAGATGGGAAATCTTTCGAGACTTGCCGGCCCGGGATTGGTCTGGCTTTCTCAGTTCAGTCCTTCAGAAGAAACTGAATTGCCACTTGCCTGGAAAGGAGACGGCTCCAACCCTTTGGTCATTTTCAGAGGAGGCTCGGATGATCCTCATAAATATTACTTCGGCGGAAAAGGCGGAAAAGGAAACCTCAGTCATGGAAACCTCGACGCAGGAAGCTTTGTCTTTGAACTCGACGGCATAAGGTGGGCTGTCGATCCGGGCAACCAGGATTATAATGAACTGGAACAGGAAGGATTCGACCTTTGGAACCAGGCTCAGAACTCACCCCGGTGGACACTTCTGACAAAAGGCAACCAGGGCCACAGCACCCTTATGGTGAATGATGAAAGATTCATAGTCAATGCCTATTCACCGGTTACTTCGTTCACTGAAGGAATATACCCGGAAGCAACAGTTGATCTTGCTCCTGTTTTCGGCAGCAGGATGAAGAGCGCTGTTCGCAAATTCAAAAAAGATACAGATCATTCTATATTGATTGAAGATAACCTGGTCCTTGGTGATTCAGTAAGGAACATTACATGGGCAATGATGACAACAGCCGATGTAATTAAGACGGATGACGGAGCAATTCTCAGGCAGTCGGGCAAGGAATTGTTACTTAAGATCGCTGCCCCTGCAGATGTGAGCATATCTACCATAATGATGGATCCCCCACCCTACAGGCTCGACAGGAGGATTCGGGGTCTTAAAAGGATTGAGATAAGAATGCCAGCATATATTTTCACCGATGGTAAAGGAACGGTAAAGGTGAGACTTACATCTCCAGAATAATCTTCTTAAACTGTTTCATGTTACATTCTATAACTGACACCTCCAATGAAAACATGTTTATCCACATTAATTTTGTTTCTCATTTTTGCTGTTGCTTCAAGAGCGGAGCTGACACCAAGGGAGAGAAATATCCTGGCGAAGGAAGCAAAAGCAACCGATCTTGCAGGATCGCTTGTAACAGATAATTCGTGGAACAAGCTGCCTGGCTATAAAGACAGACAATTCTGGGACAATCTCCCTGTAAATACACGTAAGGAATATATAGCCCGTGCAGAGAAGTACCTCAGCTATGACTGGCCCATTGTGAAAGCAACTGATTATCTTGAATTTGTAAGATCAGGTGAGAGGAGGCAGGAAGCATATTCCGCTTGCAGTAACGCTGTTATCTCACTTGTGATGGGAGAGCTCGCGGAGGGAAAAGGCCGGTTCCTGGATCAGATCATCAATGGTGTCTGGTATTACAGCGAGCAGACCTGGTGGGGATGGTCTGCCCATCTCTATTTCCAGGAAGCTGGTCCGGGCCTGCCTGATGTGAATGAGCCAACTGTCGATCTTGGAGTTGGCGAGGTTACTGCCAATCTTTCATGGACCTACTACCTGCTGAAAGATGAATTCGACAAGGTGAGTCCGCTGATTTCACAAAGACTCCGGCAGGCGATCACTGAGAAAGCACTGGACCCATATTTTGAAAGGAACGATTGGGGATACATGGGATTCAAAGGCGGCCGTCCCAATAACTGGAACCCATGGGTAAATTATAACATGCTTACCAGCTACCTCCTGATGGAAACAGATCCTGTAAGAAAAACTGCAAGGGTAGAAAAGATCATCAATTCGCTCGATAAATTCCTGAACGGCTACTCCGACGATGGCGGTTGTGATGAAGGTCCATCTTATTGGGGCGCAGCAGGGGCCTTGTTGTACGAGAGCCTCGAGGTTCTTAAGGATGCAACAGGAGGCAAATTCGATGTCTTCGACGATCCGCTTGTGCAGAACATCGGAAAATATTTTTATAAGGTGAACATCCACGCACCCTACTTCATAAACTTTGCAGATGCCGACGCAAAAACAGGCGGGGATGTATCCACTGTTTACAGGTACGGAAAAGCAATAAACGATCCGGTAATGCAGAACTTCGGCGCCTACCTGGCAAAGCTGAACAACTGGAGTGATGGAGCAATGAGCGGGAGAATAGGCGATCAGATCAAGGACCTTACTCTTGTTAAGGAAATAACAGCAACTGAAGGAGCCGAGGCCCTCGTCGCAGATTTCTGGTTCCCAGACACAGAAGTCGGTGGTGCACGTGACAAGGCAGCCAGTTTTTCAGGTTTCTTCTTCGGCGCCAAGGGCGGCTTCAATGCTGAAAGCCACAACCATAATGATGTCGGTTCATGCATAATGTACTACGATGGCAAACCCTGCCTGATCGACCTGGGAAGGGAAGCTTATGTTGCGAAAACCTTCAGTTCTAGAAGGTACGAAATATGGACCATGCAATCAGGATATCACAACTTGCCAGTGATCAATGGTGTAGAGCAGAAAGACGGTGAAAAATTCAAGGCGGCAAACTCGAAGTTCACTGCAACGTCAAAATACGCAACATTCTCGACTGACATAGCAGGCGCATATCCGGAAGATGCAAAAGTTAAAAGCTGGATCCGTTCCTACACCCTGAACAGGGGTAAGAGCTTTGAGATCACCGACAAATATGAGCTTACGGATGCGGTTTCTGGAGCTACCACCGGTTCAAACCTTATGACCTATTGCAAAGTATCGCAGGTTAAGCCAGGATTGCTGAAGCTCGAGGGAGACGGATTTGCACTGAACATGTCGTACAATCCCCAAAAAGTTTCGGCATCGATCGAATACATCGAGGTTAAAGACAACTCATTGAGGCGCTACTGGCCTGATGGAGTTACACGTATTAAGCTTCAATTCAGAAATCCCGGGTTGAAAGGGAATAATACGGT
>JBLNAO010000124.1:0-35011 GCA_050259395.1 Chloroflexota bacterium | reverse complement strand
ATATTTTCGAAAGGACGACCGGGATAATAGATGAATATCACCCTGACGAACTTGCCATAGAAGCACCATTCTACGGGAAGAATGTGCAGTCGATGCTGAAGCTTGGCAGAGCCCAGGGTGCGGCTATTTCAGCAGCACTTTCGCGTTCTGTGCCGATTTTCGAATATGCCCCGAGAAAAATCAAAATGTCGATAACCGGTCAGGGAGCAGCTTCCAAGGAGCAGGTTGCAAGCATGTTGATGAGCATGCTGAAATTCTCACTTACAGATTTCAAACTTGATGCCACAGATGGTCTCGCTGCCGCCGTCTGCCATTTTTACCAGACAAACAGGCCTGCAAGCGAAAAGCCGTTCAACAGCTGGAAAGATTTCATGAACAAGAATCCGGGAAGAGTAAAACAGAACTGATTCACATTACCGCGTAAGCCAGGGCGACAACGCTGACACTTACCCCATCAATCTTTGAGAGCTCGTTCACGCAGGCTTCAATTGTTGATCCAGTCGTTATAACATCATCCACAATCAACACATGCTTTCCCTCCAGTTCCGAAGGAGTTCTTAATTCAAATATTCCTTCAACGTTCGTCCATCTTTCAAATCTCGACCGCCTTGTCTGAGTCTGGGTTTTCACAGGCCTCACAAGAGCATCAGCGAGGACCTCGATACCTGAAACTGACGAAATGCCTTCGCAGATCAACCTGCTCTGGTTAAAACCCCTCTTTCTTTCACGGGAGGGATGCAGGGGAACAGGAAGGATCAGGTCAACATCATTGAGAAATCCCGAGGATCTGAGCAAATTGCCGTAAATGCTGCCCAGCTCAATGCCTATTTCCTGGATTCCATTGTACTTCAGATTGTGAATGAGCTTTCTGATACGGCTCCCACGAGTATAATATGAGAATGCAGCTGCCTTCGTGATCACGCACCTGCCCCAGAAAAGTTGTTCGACAGGGTTCCCTGGCTGGTTGTGGTAATCTGTACGTGGTATAACAACCTGGCATTCGGTGCAGATCACCTTTTCATTCCTCATCAGGTGATTGCCGCAGCCATAGCAGATCCTCGGAAAGAGAAGGCTCAGGAAATCATCAACCAGGTCAGTCAGCACCTTCATGACAGCGAATAGCTGCTGCTGATGTTCGCTGCTATCTCCTTAAATTCTTCAGGTGTGAATTTAAGCTTTGGATTTTTGAAATTGAGGTCATTCAATCCATCGAGCGGGACAAGATGGATGTGAGCATGCGGCACTTCAAGACCCAGGACTGCTATGCCTATCCTGTTGCATGGATATGCTTCCTTAATGGCTGAAGCAACCTTTTTCGAGAACAGCCACATTCCTGCAAGAAGATCATCATCGAGGTCAAAAATATAATCGGTCTCTTGTTTTGGGATTACCAGGGTATGACCTTTCTTAAGGGGATTGATATCGAGGAAAGCGAAATATTTTTCGTCCTCAGCTATTTTATAACATGGTATCTCACCATTGATGATCCTTGTGAAAATACTTGCCATGACTAAGGGAAAGATGATTAGAGAGAAATTGCGACAATTTCAAACGGGATGACACCCGACGGAACCTTGATGTCTACGGTCTCACCGACTTTTTTGCCGATAAGGCCGAGTGCAATTGGAGAGTTAACGGCAATTTTGCCTGCTTTGAAGTTGGCTTCACTTTCGGGAACAAGCTGATATTCCATAACAGAATTATTGGCCTTATTCTTAATTTTAACCCTGCTAAGAATCCTGATGGTGAGAGTATCGATTTTAGATTCATCGAGAACTCTCGAACGTGCCACTATGTCCTCAAGCTTGCTGATTTTCAACTCAAGCATGCCCTGGGCCTCCTTGGCTGCTGCGTACTCGGCATTTTCACTAAGGTCTCCCTTATCCCGGGCATCAGCTATTTGCCTGGATATCAAAGGTCTTTCAACATTCCTCAACTGATCGAGTTCCTCTTTCAGCTTCTTAAGACCATCTTGTGTGACATAAATAACCTCTGACATTTTTCTTTTCTGTTATAGCAAAAAAAAGAGAAGAATTCCGGTCTTCGGAACTCTTCAGTGAATCAAAAATATATTATTAATACAAAATTACAAAAAATTTAATTAAAAAAGATTCAGGATGGAATTTTTATCTGTTAATCAGATATATGGCATAAAAAGCGGGTTTATCTGTACTTCCGTGCCCTGTTCTTCGAATCACTTTTTATTCTTTTATCCTTAGCCTTTTCCCTTGCGGTTATGTTTGCTTCGTTCCTTTTCATTCTTTCCTTCACATCGGGTGACTGGATCTCATAGGTGCGTTTCCTGGAATCGCTGACAAACTTATAATAGTCCTTCTTTATCCTGGCCTGTCGTTTTTCCTGCTGCTTTTTAGCCATCCGTATCTTTCGCGAGTCCCTGAAAGCCCTTCCTGATCCGGCCATCTGCTTTGATGCCTTCCTCGAAGCGGATCTGGCAGCATATGAACTGCATGAGACTGACAGGAATGAAATCAATATTATAAAAATTGTTGTCTTTGCGATATGTAATTTCTTCATTTTCAGATTTTACAATAATTATTGACGGCACGACGTTTTAATAAGCCCGTATTATTAATTTTGCAATTATTTGTTCCTGAACGTAATGACTTCACCAAAAATAAGGCTTTTTTTCATTCTGTGCATGACGCTCCTTGCATCTGCATCGTGCAATAAGAAAAACGATGTCATACCTGATGTCACAGTGGACTTTTATATCGACATTACCGATGCCCGATTTATCGATCTCAATGCGATCGGAGGAAGCGTGCTTGTGAATTCATCGACCAACAATGACCGGTATGCTTCAGGCTACGCAGCCAGCGGGATAATCGTATCACGGGGGGTGGATGAATTCTTTGCTTACGACCGTACCTGTCCGCACGATTATATGCTCGATGGCTCTGTTGTGAGAATTGAGATCGATCCTACAGGTTTCGCAAAAGCCATATGCCCGAAATGCAAAAGCACTTTTGAACTTATTTCATATGGCACGCCCGCATCGGGAATCAGCCGGTACCCGCTTAAAAATTACCGGACGAATTTCGACGGAAGATATGTAAGGGTTTGGAATAATTAGTACCTATAGTGTTCAGGTTTATACGGACCTGCATCAGAAACACCTATATAATCAGCCTGGGATTTCGTGAGTTTGGTAAGTTTCACACCAAGTTGTTCGAGGTGCAGCCTTGCAACCTCTTCATCGAGATATTTCGGAAGCCTGTAAACGCCAATTTCATATTTTTTCGTCCAGAGATCGATCTGCGCCAGTGTCTGGTTGCTGAACGAGTTGCTCATCACAAATGAAGGATGGCCTGTTGCACAGCCAAGATTGACAAGGCGTCCTTCGGCAAGGATGAAGATCGAATGTCCGTCAGGGAATTGGTATTTATCAACCTGAGGTTTGATGTTTATCAGCTTGATACCGGGCATCTCATTCAGGCTGTCCATCTGTATCTCATTGTCGAAGTGACCGATATTGCAGACGATAGACTGGTCTTTCATCTTCTTCATGTGCTCGAGGGAGATGATATCCTTGTTGCCTGTTGCTGTTACGAAGATATTTCCTTCTCCGAGAGCATCCTCAACTGTTTTCACTTCGAAGCCTTCCATTGCAGCCTGCAATGCGCAAATTGGATCTATTTCGGTTATAATGACTCTTGCACCATAAGACTTCATCGATTTTGCACAACCTTTTCCCACATCGCCGTAACCGCAGACTACAACCACCTTGCCTGCCAGCATGACGTCAGTTGCCCTTTTGATACCATCAGCAAGGGATTCACGGCAGCCATACAGGTTGTCGAACTTCGACTTTGTAACAGAGTCATTCACATTTATTGCCGGAACCAGCAGCTCGCCATTCTCCATCATCTGGTAAAGCCTGTGAACACCCGTGGTTGTCTCTTCTGAAATACCCTTAAGATCCTTTACTGCACGTGTCCATTTTCCGGGTTCTTCAACCAGAAGCTGCTTAAGAGTGTCATATATAATCTGTTCCTCCCTGCTTGAGGCCTTCTTGTTAAGGATCGAGGCATCCTTCTCAGCCCTGAAACCAAGATGAACCAGCAGTGAAGCGTCTCCGCCATCGTCAACGATAAGGTTGGGACCTTTCCCACCTGGAAATGAAAGAGCCTGAGCTGTGCACCACCAGTATTCTTCGAGAGTCTCCCCTTTCCAGGCAAAGACCGGTATGCCTGCAGCGGCTATTGCAGCAGCAGCATGATCCTGTGTCGAGAAAATATTGCAGCTTGCCCAGCGAACGTCAGCCCCCAGTTCTTTGAGTGTCTCGATCAGCACAGCAGTCTGGATTGTCATATGAAGCGATCCGGTAACCCTTGCTCCCTTAAGGGGTTTGGTTGCCGAATATTTTCTCCTGATGGCGAGAAGCCCGGGCATTTCCTTTTCAGCAATCTCGATTTCCTTTCTGCCGAAGTCGGCAAGGGTGATGTCCTTAACTTTGTACTGCATGGTTTCAGCGTTGATATTCATTCTTTTTCTTTTTAAGTCTGCAAATATAAGAATTTAACTTAACACCTGAATTGTTTGCTGCCTGTCAGTTAGCATCTGCTTTGCAAGAGCATCTGTATCAGGGAATTTCCTCTCATCCCTCAACCTCTTCCTGAACTTTACGGCAATTTTTCTTCCGTAGATATTCTCATTAAAGTCAAGAATGTGAACTTCGATGCTTCTGAGGGTGGAATTAGCATTTACAGTGGGGTTTGTTCCTATGCTGAGCATTCCAATATGAACCTTCTCCTCCAACAGCACCTCAACAGCATAAACACCTTTTGCCGGTATAAGCTTCTGACTGTCCGGTCTTATATTTGCAGTGGGAAAACCGAACGATCTTCCGATCTTCCTCCCGGGGACGACAGTTCCGCCGAGCTGATAAGGATAACCAAGCAACTCATTTGCAACATCGAGATTTCCGAGCAAAAGTGCCTCACGAATTGCCGAGGAGCTGATGGCTACTTCACCTGAAAAAACTCCTTTTGCCTGTTCCACAATGAGCCCTGAGATGCCGCTGCACTGCCTGATTGTGTTGTAATCGCCCTCCCCTTCGCGGCCTATCCTGTGATCGTATCCAAAGATCATCAGCCCGGCCCCGATCTTTTTTACGATCACATTTCGTACAAAGTCGCATGCACCTGTACGGCTGAATTCAATATTGAAGTCGAGAATGACAATATGGTCGATTTGCATCTGCTCCAGGAGAGCTTTCTTTTCCGAAGCGGTGGTGAGAAGCGAAAGTCGGCCTGACTCTTTGCCCAGAACTTTTCGCGGATGTGATGAAAATGTTATTACTACAGATTCTCCTCCGGTCTCTTTCGCTTTTAAAACAAGTGTTTCGAGCAAGGCTTTATGACCCCTGTGGACACCATCGAAAACTCCGACAGTGACAACAGGTTTAAGCGGATGAAAACCTTCGTATCCTCTGTGAATTACCATGTGCCGGTTTTATGCCTGCAAAATTAGCAAAGCCTGTGAAAACAGACCCGATAATGAATTAGTTTTTGTATTTTTATATATTATTATTTTCCAATGAATTCTGCTGCATTTTATAATGCCGATCCATGGCTGGATCCCTTCAGGAATGCTATTGATGCCAGGATAGAAAAGTGCATTGCGAAAGAAAGACAACTTACGGGAAACGGTACTTTGTCAGGTTTTGCAATGGGGCATCATTATTACGGCCTGCACCGGACCTATGAAGGCTGGGTTTTCAGGGATTGGGCTCCGAATGCGTCAAGGATATATCTTACAGGTAATTTCACTCAATGGCGCGACCAGGAAAAATATCTCCTCAGCAGGGTAAATAACAATGGCGACTGGGAAATTCATCTCCCATACGAGGCATTGTGGCATGGTGAACTGTACAAGTTGTCGGTACACTGGCCCGGGGGTAAGGGTGAACGTATCCCTGCTTATGCCAACCGGGTTGTGCAGGATGAATCTACAAAGATCTTCTCGGCACAGGTATGGGATCCGCAGGAAAAATACAACTGGAATGTGGAAAATTTCACACCGGAAGGGATCTCCCCCGTCATTTACGAGGCGCACGTCGGGATGGCCACAGAAGAATGGAGCACCGGCACTTACAGGGAATTCACAGACAAGATACTACCGAGGATCATTGAATCAGGATACAACACCATACAGCTGATGGCCATACAAGAGCATCCTTTTTACGGATCATTTGGCTATCACGTCTCGAACTTCTTTGCTGCATCTTCAAGGTTCGGAACTCCCGAAGAACTTAAAGAGCTGATAGACAGGGCGCATGTGGCCGGGATAAGAGTGATCATGGACCTTGTTCATTCGCATTCTGTGAAGAATGTAAACGAAGGACTCGGCCTTTTTGACGGATCACCCGGACAATATTTCCATGCCGGGCCGAGGAGATACCACAGAGCATGGGATTCTCTCTGCTTCGATTACGGGAAAGACAATGTAATCCATTTCCTGCTTTCGAACTGCAGGTTCTGGCTGGAGGAATACAAGTTCGACGGCTTCCGTTTCGACGGGGTCACGAGCATGATCTATTACGATCACGGACTGGAAAAGAATTTTACCAATTATTCGGAATACTTCGATGGCAACCAGGACCAGGATGCCCTCACCTATCTGTGGCTGGCTAACAGGGTAATACATGAGTTTAAGCCGGGGGCCATAACAATTGCGGAAGAGATGAGCGGGATGCCGGGGCTGGCAACCCCTGCAGAGAAGAAGGGTTTCGGATTCGACTTCAGATTGTCTATGGGCGTGCCCGATTACTGGATCAAGCTGGTGAAGGACACTCCCGACGAGAACTGGGACATGGGCAAGCTCATGTATGAGCTCTCACAACACAGGCCTGAAGAAAAGATAATCTCTTACTGCGAATCTCACGACCAGGCGCTTGTTGGTGATAAAACCCTCATTTTCAGAATGCTAGATGCAGAGATGTACTCGGGAATGCAGAAGTATACCCACACTTTCAGCATCGACAGGGGAATTGCTCTTCACAAGTTGATCAGGTTGATAACATTCGGAACTGCAGGCGGAGGGTACCTTACCTTCATGGGAAATGAATTCGGCCACCCGGAATGGATAGATTTCCCAAGGGAAGGCAACAACTGGAGCTTCAAATATGCACGCAGGCAATGGCACTTGGCGGATGACAAAGAGTTAAAATATTATTACCTTGGACAATTCGATCGTGCCATGGTGGGCATTCAACAGCGATTCAGGCTCCTCGATAATCCGTGGATCGACAGGATCTTCGAAAACAATTCCGATAAGATAATAGCATTCACCAGGGGAGATCTCTTGTTTGTCTTCAACTTTAACCCTGTCACCTCATTCACAGATTACGGCATACCGGTGCAAGGCAGGTTCAGGGTTGTGCTAGACACCGACAACCCGGATTTCGGGGGCTTCGACAGGATAGACCGGAACAGGATATACCTTTCAATCAAAAAGGCAGAGAGGAATATCATCAGTGCACCCCTGTACCTCTACCTGTACCTGCCATCACGCACAGCCATCGTATTTAAGAGAGAACCCGTAAGAAGAGCGACAGATATTTAAAGGGAATTTATTCTCTTTAATCAATCCACCTCAGCAGGTAGAAATCCTGCTTGTGAGGCAGGTCCTTATGCTTGGGATAGATCCGAATGCCATAGTAGAAAGACCCGGCCTTTTCAGGAACAAGCCGTGCCCTGTACAGGCACCTGCCGTTCTTGCTGCTGATCATCCTGAAATCTTCGCTGTCTACAAATTCATGTTCCCCTTTTTTGTTCAGCCGTGTGATAAGGAATTCCACACCGACATTTTCTTTGGGTATGTTTTTAATATCCAACGCTATTTCTGCCCTGTAATCGTGACCTGACCTGTAAACATTGTCGTTAGCCTTCTCGAAACTATACTTGATGACGTCGATGTTATCCCAGTTCTCACGCATTGTATGCTTCCAGGCGGCAAGCTCTTTCGCCTTGTCAAAATCGTTTTCCACAAGGTATTTATGCCTTTGGCTGAGCTTAATGTAATATTTCTCGAAATAATCGTCGATCTGCCTTTTCATTGTGAACTCAGGGGCAATCTTTACCATCGTGTTCTTCACATGGCTGATCCATTCAACCGGAACGCCTGCCTGGTCAAAAGAATAATATGCAGGAATGATCTCATATTCAAGCATATTATAGATCGTTTCGGAATCGATATCATCCTGCAGGTCCTGGTTCTCAAAAGTTCTTTTCTTGGGTAATGCCCATCCTGCGAATGCCCTGTAACCTTCCACCCACCATCCGTCGAGGACGCTGAAGTGGATGGTGCCGTTCATCACGGCCTTTTCACCGCTGGTTCCCGAAGCTTCGAGGGGTCTTGTGGGGGTGTTAAGCCAGATATCGACGCCGCGTGTGAGGTATTTTGCAAGCTCAATGTCATAATTTTCAAGGAAGATGACTTTCCCGGCGAATTGCGGCATCTGCGAGATCTCGTAGATCCTCCTGATAAGGTCCTTTCCGCCGCCATCGTTCGGGTGTGCTTTTCCTGCATAGATGAACTGAACAGGCTTATCCGGGTTGTTTACGATCCTCGAAAGCCGGTCAATGTCCCTGAACAGCAGGTAGGCCCTTTTATATGTCGCGAACCGACGTGCAAACCCGATGGTGAGAGCCTTCTCCTCGAGATGGCTGCTGATATTGAGGAGCGTTCTCGGGCTGACATGTTTATCCATCATGTCAGCCTGAAGCCTTTTCCGGATGTTAGCGAAGAGATTCTTTTTCAGCTCCTTTTTGATTTCATAGATCCGTTTATCGTCAAGGGTGTAAAGTTTTTCCCAGAGTGCCCTGTTTGTCTGATCGAAATTGAGTTCTCCGGTAAGTTCCCTGTATACATTCCGCCATTCGGGAGCTGTCCATGTCGGGTGATGCACACCGTTTGTAACATAACCTATGAAAAGCTCTTCCTTCAGGTATCCCGGCCAGAGTTTATTGAACATTCCCTGGCTCACCTGTCCGTGAAGCTTGCTGACGCCGTTAACCTCCTGCGACATTCTTGTCGCCAGGTAGCTCATATTGAATTTGCGGTCATTGTCGCCCTCGCATTGTCCAAGCGCCATAAGATCATTCCAGCTTATCGCCAGGCGCGTGTGGTAATGTGACATATATTTCCTGAGAAGGTCCTCTTCAAAGGCATCATGGCCGGCAGGAACAGGAGTATGTGTTGTGAAAAGGGTTGATGATCTGATTGCTTCGAGTGCCTGTTCGAATGTAAGGTGATAATCGTTTATAAGCGTACGCAACCTTTCAAGGCTGATGAATGCTGAATGGCCTTCGTTGCTGTGAAAGACATCGGGATGGATCCCCATAGCTTCGAGCGCCCTGATTCCGCCTATTCCCAGCACCAGCTCCTGCCTCAGCCTGTTCTCATTATCACCGCCGTAAAGGTAGTGGGTTACGGTTCTGTCTTCAGGAGAGTTGTCTTCGCAATCAGTGTCAAGCAGCACAAGCCTTACCTTGCCAATCTGTGCTTGCCATACCCTGACCTTCACCGGCCGTCCGGGCCAGATTAAACTGATTATCAGGTTATTTCCTTCACTGTCTTTTACGGGCAGTATTGGTAATCTGGAGAAATCTTCCGGCTCATAAACTGAGAGCTGTTCCCCCTTGGTGCCAATTTTTTGAGTGAAATATCCATACCTGTAAAGCAGCCCGATTCCTGTAATATTGAAGTCAGAGTCGCTTGCTTCCTTCAGGTAGTCCCCAGCCAGGATCCCAAGGCCCCCGGAATATATCTTCAGGCAGGGGTGAATACCGAATTCCATGCTGAAATAAGCCACAGACGGTAATTCTTTGTTGCCGGGACGATCCATGTAAGTCCTGAAAAGTCCGTAAACCCTCTCGAGTTCTGTGACAAATTCCTCATCGTCTTCAAGAACAAGCAGCCGTTTATAATCAATTTTTTCCAGGAGCAGCTTCGGATTATGCTTCACCTCGTCCCACAATGACGGGTCCATGCTCTTAAAGAGCTCTTCGGCTTCTGAGTTCCAGGCCCACCAGAGGTTACCCGCAAGTTCATTAAGCCTTGCCAGCTTCCCGGGAACATCGCTCTGTACGTAAATATCTTTCCAGACCGGCACCTGGTGAGGTTTCCTGAAAGTCAGGCCCGGCATTTCGACGAGTGTCATGAATTCCCTTGGTTCATCCCTTCGCTCTTCGGTATGTTCGAGTGCAATCTCGTATGCATTCAGGTAATGGTCAACGAGTGTGTCCCACATGGCAATACGTGACACATCGTGGGCCTTTTTCCTCGCTTCCGCCACCTCATCGTCATTTAACCCGATGAAATCAGCGACAACATTCCTGATCTCTGTTATTACCTGGGCTTCGTTGTCGTCGGTTCTTTCAACTACAGCCACACCTCTTCCCGGGTTCTCGAAATAATTCCTTACCCATAAGCCAAAACCTGAGAGTGATGTTGTGATAGTGGGTATTGAAAACATCAGGCTTTCGAGTGGCGTATACCCCCAGGGTTCGTAATATGAAGGGAATATGGAAAGGTCGAACCCAATCAACAGGTCAAAGTACGGGATGTTGAAAATACCGTCGTTGCCGTTCAGATAAGAAGGTACAAAGATGATCTTAACCTTCGATTCTTTACTGTTTGTAAGATTGTTAAGGGCGATTTTCTGAAGTGAAGGATCCGTAAGAGGATAGTGGAGGTTATGTGTAAGATATTTATCACCTGAGTTAACAGATCCTTTGTTGCTAAGGATTTCCACTATATCCAGGCGTGGTCCTTTATGGTATGCAGGCACCAGGATGAATGCGATGCAATCTTTTTTTATCTTCCCTTCCTGCTGCAGTTCTCCCAGGGAATTGATAAAGATATCTATTCCCTTGTTTCTGAACTCATATCTTCCGCTTGTCACGACATAAACGCTGTCGTCCGGCACATCGTAGCCAAGAACAGCTTCAGCTACGCTTTTAAGCTTCGCCCTTGCTGTATGCCTGGCCTCCTCGAATCTTTCCGGTGACGGTACAAAGGTGTCTTCAAAACCATTGGGTGTAACAATATCAACTTCCTTCCCCAGGAAATGGCTGCATTCCCTTGATGTTATTTCACTTACAGTGGTAAATACATCTGCTTCAAGGGCTGAGAGCTTTTCAAGAGACTGTTTTGCAACAACATTGAATTCACGTGCAACCTGGGCAGGAACATATCCTTCCATTTTGCCATACAGGGGCCTGTTGTTTCCGGCAATACAGCGGCCAAGCACCGTTGCATGAGTGGTGAAAGAAGTTGCAACCCAGGGCGCATATTTCTTAAGATAGAGAATGCCGGTTCCCGTCATCCATTCATGGAACTGTGCGATGATATTGTGATGTTCATGATAGAAAGTGGTAAAGCTCTCGATGAGCTTCCCGGCAGCATAGCCAAAAAGCGCCGGCTCTATGTAATCCCATTGACCCGTTATGCTGTCGAGCTTGTATGTTTCCCAGAACTTGCCGAAAATATCGTTCTGCTGACCGAAATAAGGAGTGAAATCGATAAGCATAACGATTGGGTGTCCCGAAATGTTCCACCTTCCGGTTTTAACCCTCAGTCCTTCAGTGAGCGCCTTTGTCCTCCATTCGGGAAAAAGGTTATCATCCGGCATGAACTCGGGATTTTTGACATCTTCCCGCCATACATCTGGGCCGATCAGCACATAATTATCCTTCAGCTCGTCAATGATATTCAGAGCTTTGGTTGAAATAACAGTATGTATACCACCAACCTTGTTACAGACTTCCCAGCTGGTTTCAAACAGAAATTCGACCTTCATTATAAAATTTTGTTAATAAGGAATTATTTTTTGGTTTTCCCGGATTTGCCGGAAGATCTGCGTTTAAGGGTCTTCGCGACGGATTGGGTTACGTCACCCGGCGTTTCCTCAGGTGTAACTTCCGAAAGTTCAAGAATATCATTTTCAATAGACATCCCGGCCTTCTGTTCTTTAACTATGTTTTCTGCCTTTGTTGAAGCCTTTCTGGTCGGGGATGCTGCTTTCTTTGTGGCTGCCTTCTTCTTGGGTGTCAGTCTTGCAAGCTTCTTATTCAGCTTTTCAATTTCAGAAGCCTGGTTTGCAATCATCATTTCCTTTTCTATGAGATCAGCTCCCATCTTGTAAATCTGATCCTGTTCGTGAGTGTCGGGAAAATATTTCCTGAGCCTGATCTCAAAATCACTGAGAACATTCATGTAGTTCATGAATGCATCGTAAGGTGTCTCATAAGGGTTGAAGTAAGCATGAACTGCTCCATCGGAGAAGAATTTGGTGGCCATATAGTAGAAATGGTCGCTGGACTGGAGATATTCCCAGTCCTTCCTTATCTGCTCATCGCTGCACTTCTCAACCTTGGCAGCCAGGCTGTAAAGCTTGTCGCATGCTGCAACCTGAAGCTCATTCCCCTGCCATGCGGTAATATCGCGTTCCTCATCAGCCCATGAAATCGGCGAAGGTATGCTTATAGCCGACACCGGCTGCATCGCATCGGCTATCTCAGTCGGGGTCATGAATTTGAAAGGAGTCTTTTTAATGATGGCTCCGGGCATGTGAGCAAGGAAGTCGAATATCCCTGATTCCCTCCAGTTATGCTCACCGAATGTTTCGTAGTCGAGAAAGACATTCAGCACTTCGCTTTTAGGCGCCAGTTTGCTGATCCATGAAGCATATTTATCTGCTGTCAGAGGCCATTCGTTCCAGTTCCTGTTGGAGAATCTGAAAGCAATGTCATCGCTGAGGACAAAGTTCCTGAGCAGAAGCTTAAGCTTTGGATTTATAACATTACAATACAGGAAATTGGGGCTCTTCCATCCCAGGACATGCTTTGCCCCTTCGGTGAGCGTGGCCTTGAAGCCCATGTCAGCAATCCATGACCCTATCTCATCGGAATAAATAAGCTCGGTGTTCCGGAATGAAGTTGCCTCATATCCGAGATGCTCCTTCAACATCTGCCTGTGCTTCTGAACCTGGTCTTCGAAATCCTTCCTGCTCTTCAATGAAGCCAGGGAGTGCGAGTTTGTCTCGGCGAGAAACTCGACCATGCCTGTTTCTGCAAGTCTGCGGAAAGATTCAAGCACCTCGGGTGCATAAAGCCTGAACTGATTTATTACCAGTCCCGACATCGAGAAAGTAACTTTGAACTTTCCCTTGTGCTTGTTAATAAGATCGAGTATAATCCTGTTTGCCGGGAGATAGCAACGATCTGCAACTTTTCGCAGGATCGACTCATTGGTGTAATCATCGTAATAATAATGATCGTTCCCGAGGTCGAAGAACCGGTACCTTTTCAGTCGGAAAGGCTGGTGAACCTGGAAATAGAAACAAATTGCTTTTTTGCTGGAGACACTCATATCGAAGAACTTAGTTTTTACTGATTCCCAGAACTCTGTAGTAAATATCACGGACATGCCTTGCCGAATTATCCCATTTCAGCCTTATGACCTCTTCTTTTCCGTTGATAATAAACATATTGGCAAGCGCGGGGTAATTGAGTATCCCGTATATGGCATCAGCCATTGCGTCAATATCCCAGTAATCTGTTTTGACGGCGTGTGTCAATACTTCGGCCACTCCTGACTGTTTGCTGATGATTACGGGTACACTCGACTGCATGGCTTCGAGAGGCGAGATGCCAAAAGGTTCAGAAACGGAAGGCATGATGTAAACATCGCTCATATAGAGCATTGAGAACACATCCGGTCCTTTCAGGAATCCGGTAAAGTGGAACCTGTCGGTGATCTTCAATGCTGCTGCGCGTCTCATCATTTTTTCCATCATATCGCCCGAACCGGCCATTACAAAGCGCACATTTCCCATCTTCTTCAGAACCTTGTTTGCGGCCTCAATGAAGTACTCAGGCCCCTTCTGCATTGTAATGCGCCCGAGAAAGGTCACCACCTTTTCATCAAATCCTTTCTTCATTATCATATTCTCTGATATGGCGACAGGATCGACCGCATTATAAACTGTTTCTACCTTGGCAGGATCGATGTTGTATTTATTGATAACAATATCGCGGGTAAGATTGCTCACGGTAATGATTTTCGAGGCAGCATCCATGCCGCTTTTCTCAATCCTGTAAACGTCGGGGTTGACATTTCCGCCGCTGCGGTCGAAATCTGTGGCGTGAACATGAATCACAAGCGGTTTGCCTGAAACTTCCATGGCGGCAATGCCGGCAGGGTAAGCCAGCCAGTCGTGTGCATGGATGATATCGAAATCGTTCTCCATCGCAATCACCGAGGCAACAACGGCATATTTTTCAATCTCGCTCATCAGGTTGTTATCGTACCTGCCCGAGAAATCAACCTTGCCACTATCATTTGTCTCGATGAACATCTGATAGCCCGATACCTCAGAATTTACTACCTTCCAGAAATCCTCCGGGTCGGTATACGGCACTATTTTAGATGTCACTTCTATTTTCTCAAAAGGTTTTTTAAAACCCTTGAAGTACACCTTCCTGAATGCAACCGGTATTTTGTTTGCACCAATCAGTCTTACAACAGACTGATCTTCATCTCCCCAGGCTTTTGGAACAACAAAGATGACGTCGAGGTCATCGAGTGTAGCCATACCTTTTGTGAGGCCATAGCTAGCTGTACCCAATCCTCCGGAAATATGTGGCGGAAACTCCCAGCCAAACATTAACACACGCATACCTGAAGCAGTTTAATTATTGATTAGGATATTGATTATCAAGTATGTCTATTATCCTAAGCACCTCTCCAATGCTCCATGCCTGGGATATTGCGCCTCTCGGGGAATGTGGCGGATCGCCGTCGTAGATCTCGGAAATTGTCGTTATTCCGTGCTCACTCATCACTTCTTCCATACCGAATATAAGATTCCTGACCCTCTGAAGCCCCTGCCTTCCATAAACTTTCAGCCATCCTTCGCAGAAAGGGCCAAAGAGCCATGGCCAGACCGTTCCCTGGTGATATGCCATATCACGTTCTTCCTGGGTGCCCTGGCAAATTCCCCTGTAATGCTTGTCCATGGGTGAAAGGGTCCTTAATCCCCGTGTAGTTACAAGGTTCTTGTCGGCAATATCCAGGATTTTTTTCATCTGGTCTTTTTCAAGCATCGAATGAGGCATTGAGACTGCAATGACCATATTGGGCCTGACAAAGAAGTTTTTGCCTTCATAGTCGTTAACGTAATCGGCGAGATATCCCTTCTCCTCATCCCAGAAAAGTTCCAGGAATGATTTCTTTATAAGCAGCGGAAGCTTGTCATATTCCTTCACAAATTTCCTGTCCTTTGCGGCTGTTGCCATCTCGAGGGCAAAACAAACCGCATTGTACCAAAGTGCGTTTATTTCGACGGCATAACCGCCACGCTGTGTTACAGGAACGCCGTAAACCACGGCATCCATCCAAGTGAGAGCTTTGCCCGGGGCATCTGCATAAATAAGCCCGTTCTCTCGCATGTGTATGTTGAACATTGTACCGTTCCTGTAAGCATTAAGCACCGATTTTGCAGCTTCGGAATACCTCTCCCAGCAATCGGTTCCTCCCTGGAGCAGGTATTGCTGCAACGCCCAGAAGAACCAAAGCGGTGCATCTATCGAATTGTAGGCGGGATTTGCATGGTCTCCCATGTTCGGGAACATACCGTCCTTCATGGTTGAAACCTGAGTATTCAGAACCTGCCTGTATAAAGTAAGCTTGTGCCTTGCAAGGGCTATCCCGGGCAGAGCTATGAATGTATCCCTCCCCCATGCTCCGAACCATGGATACCCTGCAACAATGAGCGTCCTTCCTGAGCGTTTCTCAACAAACTGCTGGGCTGCATTGCGCAAACAGTTCATGTAGCTGTCGCGCGGAATTTTAACAGCGATGCTTTTTGTAAATTTAGGCTTGAAGCCAGCAGTTTTCTCTTCCTTTGTGGATGCGGAGAAGACAATGATGTCGCCTTTTCTTGCTTTGAATTCAAAGAAGCCGGGCGTGAAAAGGTCTTCGCGGTATTCATATCCCCTTTTTTGTTCTTCGATATACTCCACTCCAAGGTACCAGTCAGGTACAGGTACAAACTCGTTTTTTGCTGAAAGCTGAAGGTTAAGGTATGGAAAACCGTCATACATCTTCGACCTTATTCCGTTTTCGATTGGTTCGACCCTCGTATTTGCAGAAAGGTTGGCATGAGTGAGCTGGTGCACATTCCGGAATGCCAGGAATGGCCTCAGCTGTATCTTCATTGTTTCTGTAGCCTCCAGAATTGTAAACCTGAGGAGGAATTGCTCTTCATAATGAACAAGAAGCCTCTCCTGCTTAAGGATCACATTGCCTACCCTGTAAACCCTCGAAGTGTCTGAAAGGAAATCCTCAATGTACTTGTGGCCTTTTGGACTGAAATAGTCACCACCATATTTTCTTATTCCTATATTGAAGCTCTTATCATTGTTCAGTATGGTAGTATCGAGAGATGAGAGCAGCACATACCTCTCACCTCCGAGCTGATCAACGGGACAAACCAGCAACCCATGATATTTGCGGGTATTACAATCAACAATTGTGGTGCTGGTATAAGAACCGGCCCGGTTTGTCCTTAAGACTTCTCTTGAAAGCGAATACTCAAGATTGACAACCTGTCCCTTCTCGAACTTGATGTATGCCATATAGTTACGTTTCCAATATTCAAAAAACTAAGATACTATAATTATCTGATCCATGCAACCACAATTATGATATAGTGTAAGTTAATAAAATTTCAACATCGTTGAGCGCATCAAAAAAAGAATAACTTTGCACTTCATATTTTTAAATTACTATCATCATATTAATAATGATCAACAGGCTGAAATCATTATTGTTTCTCGTTACAGTTTTTGTTCTGACAGGTTGTAAGGATAATTTTACCCGCATTTCAGGGAAATTAGATGGTCATACACCCGGGGAGTACATCCTGCTCGATGAGTTGAAATCAGACAGGCTGGTTCCGGCGGATTCGGTGAAAGTGAGCAATGACGGTACGTTTACACTGAAGGCAGGGCTTGAGGATCCTTCTTTTTACCTTTTAAAATTGAATAATAACAACTTTCTTACAATGCTCGTCGAGCCGGGTCAGAAAATTGCTATAAATGCTCATCACGATTCACTTAATTATCCGTCATCAGTTGAAGGTTCCGAAGGCACACGCCTGATGGCTGAATACAACCGCAAGCTCAGAGGAACAATAGATCATCTTAAATCGCTTAACAGGATCTATGAGGAGAACCAAAACAGGGACAGTCTGCCTCAGCTCATGGATTCACTCGACAGCATGGCGCAGAATTACATGAATGATCTCAATTCATATACAAAGAATTACATTGATAAAAATATCAAGTCGCTCGTCAGCCTTGTAGCCCTTTACCAGCAGGTGGCTCCGGGCGTGCAGGTGCTTGACCAGGTGAAAGACTGGAGGTATTTCGTGAAGGTCGACTCGTCGCTCTACAGGCAATACCCCGATTATGATCCTGTTGTCACACTTCACAAGCAGGTGGAAGAGCTTGTCGCTAGTCTTGGCGTAAAATCAGCCACAGCAGGAAAACCTGAGGGAGTGGCTCCTGACATTGCACTTCCTTCACCAAAGGGAGATACGATAAGCCTGTCATCGACAAGGGGATCTGTTGTGCTGCTGGATTTCTGGGCAGCCTGGTGCCCTCCCTGCAGGATGGAGAGTCCCAATCTTGTAAAGGCTTATGATAAATATCACAGGAAAGGCTTCGAGATCTTCCAGGTTTCGCTCGACAAAACCAGGGAAGCATGGCTAAAGGGTATTGAGGATGACAAACTTGGAAAGTGGATTCACGTGAGTGATCTGCAATATTGGAACTCAGTTGTCGTTCCCTTGTATAAGATAGAATCGATCCCGGCTAATTTCCTGCTCGATAAGGAAGGACACATAATTGCAACTAACCTAAGGGGAGAAAGACTCGAACAGAAACTGTCGGAAATATTCGGGCAATAAAAAATTTAAACGGAAATAGAAAATTAATGAAACGGACTTTCTTTTTGTTTGCTGTTGCGGTGATTGCACTTTCAGCATGCAGGAATAACAGCACCTTCGTTGTAAAAGGTCTCGTAAAAGGAGAGAAAAAGGATTATATCAAAATCAACAGGGTTGATGTCGACACACCCATTTTCATCGATTCTGCAAAGGTCAGCAAAAACGGGAACTTTAAGTTCAGGATCAAGGCTGATATCCCGGACTTCTATCAGCTTGGTTTCTCATCATCCGATTTCGTGACCCTGCTCGCTTCCCCGGGTGAGAAAATAAACCTGACCTTTGATGGGAAACATCTATTCGAAAGTTACAGCGTTACAGGATCTGAAGGCACAGAAAAAATAAAGGTGCTTGATGCAGATCTTGAAGTTACAAAGAGGAAGCTGGACTCATTGAGCAATATCTATACAAAAGCTTCAACAGAGCCCGGGTTTGAAACAAGGGGCGCCGAAATTGAAGAGCAGTTCACGGCTGTGCTTAAGGCACAACGCAAAAAAAATATCGAATTCATTATAAAGAATCTTACTTCACTTGCTTCCATAAAGGCCCTTTACCAGAGGATAAATTCGAATACCTATGTGCTCTATGACCCTAAGGACCTTCAATATCTCAAGATTGTAAATGATTCGCTTACAAAATATTACCCCCGTTCCAGGCATGTACAGGCTCTCTCAGGCGATTTCGCCAGGGAAATGGGTGAAATGTACACGAACCAGATACATGAAATGGCAAAAAACCTCCCCGAATCAAAGCTTGACCCCGATCTGAAGACCGTTGACGGGAAAAGAATTGCCGTATCATCTCTTAAAGGCAAATATGTCTTACTCACCTTCTGGTCGGTAAGATCAAGGGACTGTGTAGAGGAAAATCTTCAGTTCAAGGAGTTCTACAGGCTTTACAATAAGAAAGGATTTGAGATCTACCAGGTAAACATTGACGAAAATGAGGAAGCATGGCGCAATGCTGTAAAATTCGATGAGCTTCCATGGATAAGCGCAAGAGAAGATGATCCGCTCGATCCTGTCAATGTTAAGCTTTTCAATGTAAGAACACTTCCCTCCAACTTCCTCTTTGACAGGGAAGGAAACATAATCGGGACAAACCTTCACGGGAGGGCTTTGCAGATAAAACTAAACCAGCTGTTCAATCAGTGATCCTTGAACGGGAAAAATAAAATATATTTTGCTTCTGATTTTCACCTTGGCTTAAAAACCGGGGTCGCCCCGGTAGAGCGGGAAAGGAAAGTTGTCTCCTGGCTGAATGCCGTGAGGACGGACGCAAAGGAGATCTGGCTTCTCGGTGATGTATTTGACTTCTGGTGGGAATACCGCCAGGTTGTTCCGCGCGGGTTCACACGCTTCCTTGGGACCGTTTCCTCAATCACCGATTCCGGAATACCAGTCCACTTTTTTACCGGCAACCATGATATGTGGGTGAGTGATTACCTCTCATCTGAGTGCGGCATGATAATACACACATCACCCCTTACAACGGAGTTTGACGGAAAGGTATTTCACCTGGCCCACGGTGAAGGCCTTGGAACAAATGACAGAGGATACAGGATACTGCTCTCAATCTTCAGGAACAAGCCGCTGCGTGCACTTTATTCTTCACTCCACCCTACCATAGGAATGGGCATAGGTCATAAATGGTCGTTGAGCTCCAGGCTTGCGAAAGGCATCAGAAAAGAATACCTGGGTGAAGAAAATGAGGATCTTGTCAGGTATGCCCGATCGGTGTTGCAGGAAGAAAAAATAGACTATTTTATTTTTGGCCACCGGCACCTTGGAATGCTTCTTGAATTAAGCGAGGGAGCACGGTTACTCTTCCTTGGTGACTGGATAAAAAGCGGCAGTTATGGTGTCTGGAACGGAGCTGAGCTGGTATTTAATACCCTTCCCTAATCCCCCTGCCTGTCCTCAACCTTCACGGTAAGGGTATAATATGAATAAACGTCGCTGATCTTTTCGAACTCATACTCCAGCTTGCTTCCGGATTTTCTTGCCATATCGAGGAGCCCCATGTTACCGGTGCTGCCCGAATCTGATGTCTGACCTGAGAGAGATTTCCTGAAGGCTTCCTTAAGCCCCATTTTGTCGTACTTGTTTATATCGTCGAGTTTATCCTTCAGATGCGCGACCCTTTCGTTCGGTATGAGGTTTCCTGTGGTTAAGGAGTAAACTTTGCCATCGAGCCTCAGCATGGCAATCGGCATCCCGTATTTTTCTTCCTGTTCTTTCCCGGGACTGTATTTTGCAACGTTCTCGAGGATTTCGACAAGTATGCTGAATACTCTTTTCCTCAGGTTTGAGGCAATTTCATCTTCTGACAGCCGGGTTTCGGTGAATGAAATGACCTCCTTCCCGACATCGGGGGAGATATGGCCCGACCAGATAAGATAAAGATTATTATCGGCCATGATCTTCTCTAGCTGCATAACGAATTTCCCGTGAAAGGCATATTCATTTGGCTGGTGAGTGCCTGATCCTCCCGCATCGACGGTCTTGCTCAGAACGAAGTAGGAATGATCTTCATTCACAGGGACAAAGTCAAAATCCAGCTTGTTCCCTGTTTTTTTTGCCATCTCAATCAGCCCGAGACCGGCTCCGCCTTTTGAACTGAATTCGGCTGAACTGAGCATCTGGCGGTAAACGTTCCTAACTTCTTTATTTTCAAGGCTGTTGATCTCATCAAGCCTCCTCTTCAAATCGCTTATTCCTGAGTTTGGAAGCACGTTGCCGGTGGTTACCGTGTACCCCGATCCGGTTTTTGAGTATATCACCATCGACATATTTGCATGAGCGCTGTTCCTGTTGTGCCTCGACACATTCTGAAGGCTCTCGAGGACAAACATGAAAAGGCGCTTTCTTCCGACAAAGCCGAACTCCGAATTCTCCATCTCTTTCTCGAGAAGCATAAGCAGGGGAACCGAGTTTTCACTGGTAACGACGCCACGATAGACGAACATGAGATGTTCATTCATCATCTTATCACGGATCGTGCGGGTCAACTCCATTCGGGGAAAGGTCTGTAAATCTGATCTGTTAAAATTAAAAATATTTGGCAATAACAGCAAAAAACCAAAAAAAATATATATTTTTAGGTTTGTCTTACGATCCTTAATCAATTCATTGCCATCGGCATCGAATCAAAATGAAATAATCTGTTGCAACTACAGAATAGAAAAAATATCCACTCTAAACTTAAATCCATTAAATCATGAAAACAATGAATGAAGCACAGGTGACTACGTATGACGAAGTAGGAACATTTCTTGATTCCCTTATTCTCAAAGGCGGACCTTCAAATTTTGAAGATTGTCGCAAATTCAGCGCTCTTGCCGAGAAGCTGACTCAGGAAGAGATCAGCGAGATAAGAAACGGCCTGAGCTTTGCAATGGACCAGAACACCCTCATGGGGCATGGATATGTAAAACCATACGGTTATGCCGGCGATTTCATGCTTATCGAAAAAATCTATCAGTACGTAGTAAACCCGGATCCCCGTTACCGCAACTGGGACATTTTCTTCCACAATCAGCCGGGAGCCAAAGCCGTCCGCAACAGGAAGCATTATTTTATCCAGACCTGCAAAAACCTTGTTGCTGAGAAAAAGAATGCCAAGGTTCTTATTCTTGGTTCAGGACCTGCGACAGACGTCTATGAGTTCCTTTCGGCCACAGGCAGGAAAGACATCAAATTTGATCTCGTCGACCTCGACCAGAATGCAATCGACTATTCAACGAAGAAAAATGAGATCTTCAAGGATCAGATTACTTTCAACAAGGTAAATGCCCTCCGCTACACTCCTTTCAAACTTTATGATCTTATCTGGACAGCCGGTCTTTTCGATTATTTCAAGGACAAGCATTTCTCATATCTCATCAGGAAATATTACAACTGCCTTACAGAGGATGGAAGGATGATTGTTGGCAACTTCAGCACTAAGAATCCTTCAAAAAACCTCATGGAAAATATTATGGAGTGGGTTCTTAATCTCAGAACAGAATCCGATCTCTTCAGGATCGCCGGTGACGCCGGAGTAGACAAGGAACTCGTAAGCATTGACAAGGAACCGCTCGGTATAAATCTGTTCCTCGTTCTGAGAAAGAACTTTATGCCTCTGAACTAGGCAGAAGGCACATAGTGAACGCTTTGATTTTCTACCGGTGCATCCGGTACCAAATCACTATTCATAAGTAATTTAGTGGTACTTATGAGTGGAAATATTATATTTACTACATGAATTTTCTGAAGGGGATCAGAAGGTACCTGCCGGGGATGCCCAATTTGAACCAGGAGTCTCTGTCACTAAATTTCATGACTCTTGCCTTCACGGGCAAACTGGCGATTTATGAGCGGGATTTTCTTGATGATTACTATCTCAAGACGATAAATCATTTCCGCTTTTCAATGGTCCTGGCCCTGATCTTCTACTGTTCCTTCGCATTGCTCGACGCAAAGATCTTTCCGGATTACAAGGAACAGTTCTGGCTCATCAGGTTCGGCATAATAATGCCTGTCCTCATTGCTATTTACGCACTTTCATACACGAAATCGTTCAGGAAGTACATGCAATGGGCAATCGCCTTTGTGATGTTCAGCGCAAGTTTCGGGATCATCATAATGATCATTCTGGGTTCGCAATCAGGAAATTACTCATATTATGCCGGGATCATACTCATATTCATTTTCGGCTATACATTCACCAGGGCAAGATTCCTGCATGCTTCAATTGCCGGCTGGTCGATAGTAGTGGTGTATGAGATATCGATTTTCTTCTTTTCCGAAACTCCGCCGCTTGATGTGATAGTAAGCAACAACTTCTTCTTCCTGTCATCGAATATGATAGGAATGTTCATCGCCTACTTCCTCGAGCTCACATCGAGAAGCGAATTCTATGTCAGGGTTTTGCTCGAGAAGGAGAAGGAAAATGTGAAGCTGGCCAACAATGCCCTCGAAAAAAGGGTAATGGAAAGAACCGAGCAGCTGTATAATGCCAACCTCGATCTTAAAAAAGAGATGGAGATAAGGCGGAAATATGAGAGAGAAAGAGCAGATCTTGAAAAACAGCTCTTCCAGCTGCAGAAAATGGAAACCATAGGCACACTCGCGGGCGGAATAGCTCACGACTTCAATAATATACTGACCCCGATCCTGGGCTATACCGATATGGCTCTCGAGGAGCTACCGGATGAAAGCAACCTCAGGTTCGACATTGAACAGATCAACAATGCGGCAATACGCGGCAAAGACCTCGTCCAGCAGATTCTTACCTTCAGCCGCGAAGTTGACGTAAACAAGAAACCGATAAGGCTTCAGCCAATAATCTCCGAGGCGCTTAACCTGCTGAAAGCTTCCTTCCCGCCCGGAGTTATAATTAAGCACAACCTCGATCCCATGATAGGCACCGTTCTTGCCGATCCGACCCATATCCACCAGATCATGATGAACCTCTGCACAAACGCAAGTCATGCGATGATCAGAACCGGAGGTATGCTCGAGGTAAAGCTCGATGCCATTACGATTGACCAGAAACGTGCTGAAAAAATCAGGAACCTGAAGAAAGGGGAATATATCAGACTGATAATCTCCGACACGGGACATGGCATGGACCTGAAGACAAAGGAAAGGATCTTTGAGCCTTTTTTCACGAGGAAAGAAGTCGGTTCCGGATCAGGTTTGGGATTGTCTGTTGTTCATGGTATTATAAACAACTACGGTGGTGCCATAGAGGTCGACAGCATGCCGGGAAAAGGAACAACTTTCACTATTTACCTTCCCAGGCACAGTTCAGACGGCTTCGATGAGGATAAGCTTGACAAAAGACCGGTGAAGGGCGACGAACATGTACTTTTTGTGGACGATGAGCCCGAAATTACATTCATGGGCAAAAAAATGCTCGAGAACCTTGGCTATAAAGTCACCATAAAGACCGACAGCATGGCCGCTCTCGACGATTTCAGAACTGATCCCGACAAGTATGCACTTCTTGTAACCGATCAGAACATGCCCGAACTGACAGGGACTGATCTCGCTTTCAAAATGAAGGAAACCAGGCCTGAACTAAAAGTCATAATAATAACAGGTTTTGCAGACAATCTTTCAGGGGAAGTTCTTGCATTATGCGGAGTATCGGACGTCATTCTGAAACCGATGGTGCTTGATGACTTCAGCAAAATAATCCGAAGAGTGCTTGACAGCAACAACCATAAAACAGCTTGAGAAATGGCAAAGATTCTTGTCTTCGATGATGAACCTTCAATTCTCCTTATGATTAAGAAGATGCTCGAGAAAGCAGGGCATGAAGTTGAGATTGCTTTGAACGGAAAGGAAGGAATGGCCCTTTTTGAAAAAAACAGGCCCGACCTGCTGATAACGGATATCATAATGCCTGAGAAAGAAGGCCTTGAAACAATCTTCGAATTGCGAAGGCAATATCCTGATCTTAAAATTATTGCAATCTCCGGAGGCGGGAGAATCGGTCCGGATGGTTATCTTCCCGGGGCAAAGCTTCTCGGAGCCAACGCCATTTTCACAAAGCCGCTGATTCCGAAAGAATTCCTTCAGGCAGTGTCGGACCTCCTTGGGAAGAAGGATTTTCCCAGACAATTATGATGGATTAAGAATGATCCGGTAACCTTTTCTTACAATTCGTGCAGAATCCGGTATTTTTCTGATCTATATCCTCAACATAAGTCCCGGATCTCATTACACACATCGGGTTATGGCAGTGTATCAGTCCCAGGGTATGGCCAAGCTCATGTATCACCTCCTTTGATAAGCGTTCAAGTGTCATCCTTTCGTCATTCTGAAGTCCGTAGCCTTCATTGCTGAGCCTGAAAGCTGATGCAATGCTTGTCCTTCCGTTCAGGTAGGCCTGGCCGAAAATATAAGTAAGAATAGGTATGAAGAGGTCAACATTGAACAGGCCTATAGTTCTGAAAGAGTCACCGCCATAGATCGTGTCGACCGCTTTAAGCATTTTGTCAGCATTATACTGGCGGCGCGAAGCATCATAAAAATCACTTAGATCAAGATGACCTTCCTTTACCCTGACCTGGTGATTTGTTTCGGTTCGAACCAGGTCGGCGATCTTTTTCAGGAAGGGTTCCTCGAAATAGGCAAAGGAGACCAGTGTGATATTATGCTGATCCATGCTGATCAGTCTGCGTTTTTAAGACCGTATTTCGAGATCTTGTTGTACAGGGTAACCCTGTCGACCCTGAGTGCTTTTGCGGCCCGCGATATGTTCCAGTTGTATTTGTCGAGAATATGGCTGATATGGTTTTTCTCAAGATCATCGAGACTTTCAACCTGACTGTTGACAGCATCGTGGCCGAGAGGAAGATCCTTCAAAGTTATTTTTTTGCCATTCCCCACAACGATTGCCCTTTCTATCATATTCTCAAGCTCACGCACATTGCCGGGAAAGCTGTGCTCTTCGAGACGTTTCAGGGCAGGGCTTTCTATCGTCACCAATGGCTTGTTCATTGAAGAACAATACTTCCGGATGAAATAGTCGACAAGCTGTGGGATGTCCTGTATCCTTTCCCTGAGCGGCGGAACGTATATGTTCACCACATTAAGGCGGTAATAAAGGTCTTCCCTGAAGCTGCCCTGGTCAACCATTGTTTTCAGATCCCTGTTGGTAGCGCAGATCACCCTGAAATCGGAAGATATTTCTTTGTTTCCCCCCACCCTGGTGAACCTCTTTGTTTCGAGAACACGGAGGAGGTCTATCTGCATTTTTGTTGAGATTGTTGCTATCTCGTCGAGGAAGATAGTGCCGTTGTCGGCCATCTCAAACCGTCCTTTCCTGTTGAACACAGCCCCTGTAAAAGCTCCTTTCTCATGACCGAACAGCTCGCTTTCGAGCAGGCTTTCGGTGAGGGCACCGCAATGAACAGTTACAAGAGGGAAGAATTTTCTTTTCGAATTTGAGTGAATTGCCCTTGCCACTAGCTCTTTCCCGGTACCGCTTTCGCCTGTGACAACAACTGAGGAGTTCGACTGCGAAACACTCTCTATATCCCTGAGCACCTTTTGCATTGGCTCGCTTGATCCAATAAGGTCCTCGACATTTTCAAGAGTCACAACCCTGGTCCTGAGAGTCTCGTTTTCTTCAGCCAGGGCTATCTGCTTCGATGCGTTGCGGATGAGATGCGTAAGATCGTCGGGGTCGAAAGGCTTGGTGACATAATCGAATGCGCCTTCCTTAAGTGCACGGACAGCTGTATCAACTGTTGCGAAAGCTGTCATCACAATAACAATGGAGTCGGGCTTGATCATCCTTATGCGTTTCATCATTTCAAGTCCATCCATCCCGGGCATCTTGATATCGGCAAGGACGATGTCGAAATTTTCCGATTCGATCATCTGCAGCGCCCTGGCGGCATTTTCGGCAGCAGCCACAAGGTAACCATCCTCCGTGAACCAGCTTAGAAGAGAATCCCTTACAGAATCCTCATCATCAACAATAAGCAATGATATCTGTTTGGCCATTTATCTTTTTATGAAATTACTTATCCGTGATCAATGGCAGGTTGACCGAAATGGTAGTTCCCCTGCCAGGCTCCGATTTAACCCCTATTCTGCCGTTATGGCTCTTGATTATTCCGTGAACAATTGCCAATCCCAGGCCTATGCCGGAGGCATCGCGCTTTGTGGAAAAGAATGGCTCGAATATGTGCGGGATGTCATCAGGAGCAATTCCGATGCCGTTGTCTGAGATATCGATTCTGATGGTCGACTGATCGGGATTAGTAGTTGTAATTGTGATTTCCCCGTTTTCATGAACAGCCTCGGCAGAGTTCACGATCATAGCAACACAAGCTTGCTTTATCTGGTTGGGACTGCACAGAACAAGGTCTGACGTGGCCCTCAGATCTGTTTGAAACCTTATATTGGAGATTGTGACATTGTGAAACATAAGGTCGTGGGCTTCTTTAAGAATTCCATGTATATGCCTTGTTTCAAAATCCTGCTGCTCCTGCCTGGAAAAATCAAGCAGTCCTTTTACAATATCGCCGCATCGTTTTGTTTCGGTTTCTATAAGCTTGAGCTGTTTCAGAATTGCTTCTTTCTTCTTGTCGGTCAGATCTGGATTACTTAATTGCTTGTGGATCAATTTAGTATATACCAGAATACCCGAAAGCGGATTATTAAGTTCGTGCGCAACTGATGAGGATAGCTTGCCAAGTGAAGCAATCCGTTCGATATGTATCAGCTCGTTTCTCGCAGCCCCAAGCTCCTCTGATTTTTTCTGGACCTTGTATTCAAGCTGTTGGGACCAGTTTTTTAGTTCCTCATTTGCCGACTGAAGGTTGTCGAGCATCTTGTTGAAAGCCTTGGAAACCATCCTCATATCCTCAAGCTGGTCGGATTTGATGTCGAGACGGGTTGCCTTATCGCCACCTGCAACAGCGAGGCTTGCCTTAACAATTTCGTTGAGTGGTGATTTAATTTGTTTTTGAGTGAAGAGTATAAGAATGGTTACAAGAAGCAGCGTAACAAGCGCCGCCAGCAGGAAATACTTACCCGCGGATTTCTGTACTGTACTATCCAGATCATCGAGAGGAAGCTTTATTATAAGTGAGCCAAGTACGGCTTCATTCTCAGCATGCGCGTGACATTCAGCAGTATAGCAGGATTTTTCATTAAGGATAGGTGATCTTATCAGCAGGTGCCTGTGAGCATTGTCATTTTCATTCATGACACAGTCGCTTCCGGCAGGCAGTATCCGGTATGATTTCTCCTTCGCAGGGAACATTGATGCCAGATTTGTATGGCAGGCCCTGCAATCGGGATTGCTGTGCGAGGATGTGTGATCGGCGAATGAGGAATATACAAGGCCGTCGTTCTCATCATACATGTTCACATCATCGATGCCCGACATTGTCTTGATAATGTCGAGTGTGCTCTGCAGCGTCCTCTTATCATTTCCGAGCATTGAATAATATAAAGAACCTTCAACAACTGATCCAATGTTGTTGCCATTCTGTCTTATGACATTATTAAGATTCTGCTCGTAGACTGACCTGAATATTACTCCAAACGACAGAAAAAGTATGACTGAAGAAACTGTTATGATGAAAACGACCCGGCTGTAAATAGTGGACTTGAAAATTGCATACCCTTTCAGTATGTTTACAACCCTTCTGCTCTCAGCCTGTTTTGTTTCCCCCTGACTCATTTTTTGAGCTTCATGATTTAATCATTACCTGCCTCTAAAGTTAGGAAAGATTTCTCAAAAACAGCCCATGCTTCTTTATTCAGCTCAGCAAGCGGATGGCCGGCGATCTCACCGCCGTCCTGGAGCACAGTCGCCTCGGCTCCCGGAACTCCTGAAATCAATCCTGCAACCATGTCCCTGAATCTTTCAAGCTCCTTGTTCAGCCAGGACCTGGCTTCGCCGGCAAGCATGAAAGACTGAGTTTCGGCTTTCCAGGCTGAAGGCTCCATTCTGTATATCCAGCCTTCTCCATAAGGATCCGTTGCCAGTATCTCAGTGTCAAGGCTTTTATTGATGCCGGAGATCTTTCCTGAAACAGGTGATAATATCCGGAGCTTCTTACCGTCCCGCGTTGCCTCTGCAATAAGATCTCCTTTTTTCACGATATCGCCTTCAATGCAAAGAATTTTCAAATTTAGTTTACCAGTTACCCTCAATATGAAGTCATCAATTCCTGTTCTTGCGAGACCGCTTGTCTCGAGCCATGCCCAGGTATGATTCCTGCTGAAAAAAATTCCCATTGGCACTTTCGCCCCAAAATGTTGAAGATGACCGGGCACCGTAACATGAGCAGTTTTTTTCCCGTTCAGGATATACCAGAAAGGGATGATGAGGATCAGGAATGCAATGATTATCAGGTACTCGATGCCTTTAGTGTCGAATATGTTTGTATAGATGAATCCGTCCATTTTTATAATTATTAAATTATTATGCTTCAATTTTGTCCGTTGACCATTCCGGCGATTCCCTCATAACAGGCATCCTGTTTACGATCCACCTGAAAATCCAGATTTCAGTGAAAATTACTGCGAGTGTAACAACTATCTCCATCCAGGTGGGCACATACCTTATTGCTGCATCCCACCTGAACCCTATCACTGTGACATTGAGCCTGTTGATTATTATACCGATCATTGTGATCATTGCGGCAATCTTCACTACCGTTGTATTGTTGTTTTTGTAACAATAAAAGAAAAGTACCATCGGGAAAAGAACAAAGCCAAGCATCTCAACAAGATACCAGTTTCCCATGGGAGTGCCGAGAAGATCCCAGTGTTTGCCGTGGACAAACACAAGCACCTTCAGGAAGAAATAAGCAAACATCGTAACAGCGCAAATCCTGGAAAGTCCGCGCAGAATACCATCATGTGACTTATGATCCTTCTCGGAAACCTGATCTGAAAACACTTTCATACTGATTGAGCCTTCAAAAATTACCATCGAAAGGCCCGCGAATATGCTGGAGACAAAGAAAAGTATAGGTATAAACTCGGAATACCACAGTGGGTGAATCTTGTCCTTCGCCATCAGGTAAAGTGCGCCAAGGCCCGATTGATGAAGAGTTGAAAGGGTTATACCGAATATTACGGCAGCCACGGTCATGCCAGTCAGAACCTTTCGGATTCTCCTTGCGCCAAGCCATTCAGCAATTGCAGGAGAAAACTCTATTAGCTGTGCGAGCATGTAAAGAAGGAAGTGCCAGGCCACGAGGAAAAGAACGGAGCTTGTTCCGAAACTATTCCCGATAATCGGGTTAATTACATTCCATGGCCGGCCAAGATCAAGTAAAAGAGCCCCTGCATAAAACACGTAGGCCAGAAAACCATTGAGTACAGTTACCCTGACGATTGAGTGGTACTGATGCATGTTCAGTATGTAAACCATGAATGTTATTACGTATGCGCCGCCTGCAAAAGCGACCCCGGTCACCACATCGAACCCGATCCATAATCCCCAGGGCACATCCTGGGTAAGATTTGTCACCGAACCCAGGCCTTTCCAGAAACGGATCACGATAATCACAAGACCTGCGAGCATTATTGGGAGAGAAATTATATTGAAAGGAGTCAATAACTTTCCTTTTGGTTTCAATTCTGAAAGAAGAAATCTCAAGACCCGCCTATGGCTGTCAGGAGCAACAGTCAATTCATTGTTCATCGTCGTGTTTATTTAAGTTGTTGTTTTTTGTGGCTTCGCGCAATCCGAGCAGCATGGCAGGCCATAGCACGAACACAGCAGGAACGCTGTAGAGAAAACCTTTTGAAAGAGAAGGGTAGGAACTGCTCTGCACCTGCTTAAGGCCAAGGTCTGAAAAAGGCACCGCTGAGAGGTACAGGAAGCTTGTCCCTCCGGCTTCGTGCTCGCCATAAATATGATCATAGTATTGACCCGGGTTTTCGACAATTCTCTTCTTTGCTTCGGTAATAAGTTCCCTGCGTGTGCCGAAAACAAGCGCCTCGGCAGGACAGTTCTCAACACAGGCAGGCTTCTGGTCCGCCGTCATCCTGTCGTAGCACATTGTGCACTTGACAATTTTGGGGTTCGGGCTGTTATATTCGAATTTCGGGATGTCGAAGGGACAGGAGACCATGCAGTATCTGCAGCCCATGCATTTATCTTCCCGCCAGATTACCGGTCCTTCCTTGGTCTTGTACATCGCCTGTGTAAGGCAGGCTGAAGCACATGCTGGTTCATTGCAATGCATGCATTGCTTTTTCAGGTATGCTTCGCCTGAAGGAAGAGCAAAAGCGTTCACCACAGTCCTGCGGTGTTCGTCGGTATTCCTGATAACGCCTGCCTTCACCTCCTCTGTCGGATCGGGTAACCCGTTTGCTTCGGCACAGGAATATTCGCAAGTCTGACAGCCACCGCACCTTGTTGAATCGTAAAGGATTGCGTTGAATTCTGTTTTATCCTTTGCAGCCGGAGCCGCATCTGCCTTCTTGCCGGCTGCGAAGAGCATGCCGGTGGCACCAAGGACTTTTAAAAAGTTCTTTCTGCTAAGATCCATAATATAAAAGGTTAGATTTTCAGATTATTTCATAGAACCACACTGTTCTCGAAGGATCGATAATTTTTGACTGGAATTCTTCCCATACTTCCGGTTCCATTTCCGACAGAACGCCATCGCGAAGCATTCCTCCGTCCTGAAGCACCACCGGCGCATACTGCATGTTTTCATCCCGGAACAAGCCTGCAAGGAAGTCTTTGATCCTGGCTATTTCATTCGTAACAAATTCCCTGTGCTTATCAGCCATAAACAGCAGCTGATTTTCCCTCTGCCAGTTTTCCGGTTCGACACGGTAAACCCATCCGTTGCTGTAGGGAGATGAGTTAAGAAGAAATACATTCGATTCCAGTTCAGCATTATTTTCCCTGATTATGCCTGAAACCGGCGAATACAGATTAAGCTGTTTCCCGTTGTGGAGAACTGATAGTATCTCCTCGCCTCTCTTAACCTTGGAACCCGGTTTTTTCAACTTCAAACGGTTCACCTGACCTGTCATGTGTAAGAGGAAATCATCGACACCGACTTTTACAATGCCGTCCTGCTCCATGAATGCCCACGTATGCGTCTTGTCGAAATAGACACCTTTTGGAAGAAGTATTGACTTCTCATCGAGCACAGATCCTTCAGAGCCTGCAACATTCTCGACAGGCTTCCTTTTCAGTGAGTTCAGAACAAAGTGGATGACCAGAATTCCTGAAGCAAGCAGTACAAGCACAATCAAAAGAGTTTTAAAGATGTTAGGCTGACTTAATGAATTTGCAACAGGAACAGCTGCCTCGGCAATCCTGCCGGCTACTGAGATCCGCTCCGTCAGTATCAGCCCGGTATAGCTTTCCGACTGAAGAACATTTTGTCCATCTGTGATAAGCCAGTTGAGAAAATCTTTCACATCCTCATTAAAGGGGGAAGATGTAACGGAGTATATATTTGCATACAATGCTTTTGGGTATTTTCCTATCCATACCCCCCTGGTGAACGCAGTCAGATCACTGTAAATATCTTCATTTGAATCCATTGTACCATTGCCGTTGCGGTCAATAGGCAGGATTGCAATTTTACCGGAAAGGAGATTGCCTTCCTTAATGTCTTCAAGCCTGCAGAATCCGACAGAATAAATGTCAGCTGACAATGAGCTTAACAGCTGGTCTGCCGCAGAATGTTGCGTGCCGCCCATTTTGTTCCGGTCGGATGATGTGAATTCTGTCATTGCTGACAGAACAAGCGGATCGTTCAGGTAATGAAATTTTACGGGTCTGTCCTGGGCCCCGCTGAGAATGTCACCCCATGCGGGTTGATCTTCAATCAGCAATTTTATTTTTCCGGGAGTGATGCCTTTGCTCCTGAGATCTTCAAGGAAGGGATTCGATGCATTTACAACCGGAACAACAACGTTTCTTGCGACAACTATCCTGGTCCCCCAGGCGTCGGACATTGACCGGATATCTTTGTCCTGCAGGAAACCAATCTGCCCCTGCTTTCCACTATGCACTGCAGGGATTGATGAAACCTGTTTAACTGAGATCAACTTCCCCGGAGCAGCTGTTTTATATCCATCCGACCATTTCGTGACAAGGTTTTTAAGTTCGGGAGTGCTAAGGAGCAATAGCGAATCAGGCCCTGGCATTTCCCTGGCCACATTCATGGCGGAAACACTTCTCGAAAGGAGTGTGAAAGCGATTAAGATGTAAAGTATTCTCTTCATTGTTGCTGGGTATTATTTTCCTTATTCTTTGCACACCCATATTCAACAATGATGCCAATCCGTATATCTATTTGATCTACAGCTTATTGCAAAGCCAGTTAAAATTAGCCTGAATAAGATTGTGTTGATTTTTTCAACACGTTGATGAATTTAACAACGTGTTAGGCCTTGAAAATCTTAGCCTTGCAGTCGGTTGTTGATTTTTTCAACACTTGTTGAATTTTGCAACACATTATCTGCAAAGGCTCCTGAACCGCCTGAGAGAGAAATTATTAGACAATCTTCTGGATAATTTTTCCGGAGGCTTTTTCTTTGAGCATGACTTTTACCCTGCCATCGGGCATCTTCTCCTTCTTGATCAGTATATGATCCTGGTCGTAATCAACAAGTTCCACACCTGTTCCGGATTCTTCTTTCCCTCTCCAGTCATCAATAATCACAGGTTCCCATTTCCGGCTTACCGCAGATTTATAACATGCGTCGATGATTGAGTTTACGATATAACCGTCATAAAATGATTCATAAGGAGTCTTGCCGCCTTCAATGCTATCGAGCATATCAGCAAACATGTCCGTGTAGCCGAGGGCATTCACTTCATCTCCCACCGGGAAGAGCCATCCTGTTTCGCTTTCGCTCTTCTCTGAAACGTAATCGCCTGTTTTCCCCGATGTAAATACTTCGAATCCGGTTCTAAGCCAGTGGTCGAGCCTTATAGTCCCTTCAGTTCCCGACACCTCATCCCTGAGGTCCATTCCTCCCCTGAAGTTCCAGCTCACTTCCACCTGAGAGATTGCTCCGCTTGCATATTTTATAAGGGCTATTGCATGATCTTCTGCTTCGATCGGCTTTACCTGTGTGGCCGCCCAGCACATCACCTCAACAGGCCTGATATCCTTGCCTATGAAATTCCTTCCTATCTCGATGCAATGGCAGCCAAGATCAACCAGGGCGCCGCCGCCAGATTGTTTCTTGTCCCAGAACCAGGCGCTGTGCGGTCCGGGATGAGCTTCGCGTGATCTGGTCCAGAGTATTCTCCCCAGCGATCCTTTTTTTATCATCTCAACCGATTTGAGCGTTTTCGGTGTATATGCAAGATCTTCGAGATAGCCATGGAATATACCTGCTTTCTCGACCGCATCGAGCATTTCCTTTGCCTCCTTCCCGTCAACAGCAAGAGGTTTGGTGCAGAGCACATGCTTTTTCGCCCTGCAGCATTCAAAGATAGCCTCCCTGTGAAGATGGTTCGGAAGGCCGATCACGACAACTTCCGCTTCGGGATCTCCTATTGCCTCCTTAATATTTGTTGTATACCGGGGAATATTGAATTTTTTCGCAAAATCCCGGGCAGTGTTTTCGTGTCCCGAACAGACGTTTACAATAAAATCCTTTTTTCTCTGGTTAACCAGCGACATTGCATAAAATGTGCCTATAAGGCCTGTGCCAAGCAGGGAAATTTTACTCATAGCTTTACTGTTGATTAACATTTTTCAGGTTAATCAAATTTAATAATTTCTATTTAACCGGCATTTACAAAAAGACAGTTTTACCCAGCCCATCCATCACGGTCGAGATTCCTGTAGTTGATTGCTTCTGAGATATGTTCAGCCCCGATGTGGTCAGCTCCTGCAAGGTCGGCAATAGTGCGTGCAACTTTAAGGATCCTGTCGTAAGCCCTGGCTGACAAGCCCCTCAGCTCCATCGCCGTCTTAAGCAGCTTGCCGCCACCATCGTCGAGCTGGCAGAATCTTCTCTGCATCGATGAGGACATCTGTGCATTGCAATATACTCCCTTGAAAGCCTCAAACCTTTTTGCCTGGATCGCCCGTGCTTTTATAACCCTTTCCCTGACAACAGCAGATCGTTCCACATTTCCTTTATCGGAAAGCTTGTCATAATTCACAGGCACCACTTCGATGTGAATGTCTATGCGATCAAGAAGCGGTCCCGAAATCCTGTTGAGATATTTCTGAACCATACCTGTTGAGCACATGCACTCCTTTTCGGGATGATTATGAAATCCGCAGGGACATGGATTCATGCTTGCCACCAGCATGAACGACGCCGGGTAATCGACAGTTGATTTGGCTCTTGAGATTGTAATTATCCTGTCTTCAAGGGGCTGCCTCATCACTTCAAGCACCGAGCGCTTGAATTCCGGAAGCTCGTCGAGGAACAGAACGCCGTTATGTCCGAGTGATATCTCACCAGGCTGAGGATTTGTACCCCCGCCGACAAGGGCGACATCTGA